>NZ_RAWF01000008.1:0-84797 GCF_003612075.1 Corallococcus sp. CA041A | reverse complement strand
CCCCCACCCAGACCTACCGGGTTTCCTGCCACCCACTCGGGAAACCACGAAAAACGTGCTGACACGGGCGGTGAATCACAGCTATTACGTAAGAATACCGTAGCGCTGTTTGGTTAGAGGGGCCCAATGGCGGAGGGAATGAGCGAGGCGGAGGCCACGCGGCGCGCGTTGGAGGCGTTGCCGGAGGGCCTTCGGGTGCGCTGGGTCCAGGAGGGCCGTGGGGCCTGGGTGCTGGGCTGTCAGGACTCGAGGCCGAACCTGCACGCGCCCCGGGGAGAGGACGTGCTCATCCAGGGCGAGCTGTGGCTGCTGGGCGCGCGCTACGTGGAGGGCGCGGTGCCGCGAGGCGCCCTGCAGGTGTGGCTGCTGGAAGGCCCCGTGCGGCACGTGCTGGCCTCTCGCGTGGCGGTGGGCGGCGAGGACCTGACGCTGGGGCTGGGGCCTCCTGGGGCGCGGGTGCCGTCGGCGCGCGTGGTGTGTCAGCGCGTGGAGTGGCGGCCGTACTCGGTCGCGAACGCGGCGCCGCTGGCGGCGGCCTTCGTGGACCTGTGGCGCGGCCTGGGCCGGGGCTCGCGGCTGGAGCGGCTGGGGCTGGATGTGGACGGCACGGTGGAGGGATGCGCGCGCGTGTCCCCCTTCGTGGAGGTGGAGGCGGACCGCAAGGGCAGCCGCCGCTCACCGACACGCCACCCGCTGCCCTCGTTCGAGGCGGCCACGGCGGACGTGCTGCGCGACTGCCGACTGTGGCTGCGCGCCACGGCGCACGCGCTGACCCGCGAGCCGCCCTTCCTGCGCGAGGTGTACCTGCCCTCCGGCGACGGTGAGCCCTTGCCGCCGCAGGCCACGGCCGCGAGGGAGTCCTTGAGCGCGCTGCTGGAGCGGCGGTTGCGCTGGGCGGAAGGGTGGCTGTCCCCGTCCTCGCTGCTGGAGCTGGAGGTGTCGCGCACGGTGCCCGAGCTCGTGGGCGCCGGGGCCTGCTGGCTCACCGCGCGCTTCGAGCAGGCCCAGACGGGCGGGATGGCCACCACCGTCACGCTGCTCGACACGCCCACCTTCTCCTCGGAGGTGCTGGCGCTCCTGCGCGGTTGGGCCCAGGCCACGGCGCTGGGGCGCGGCGCGGTGGTGCGCGGCCTGTTGCCCGTGGAGTGAGGCGGTTTCATCCCTCGGGTCTCGTACCCGGGGGGAGGGCGTTCAGCCAGGCGGCCCTGGCACCCGGCTTCCGCGTCCACACCTTGCCCCCGTCAAACGTTCATCCGCGAAGGCGGGGGAGGCAGGGCCCATGAGCAAGACGAATTGGAAGGCGCGGGCGGTGACAGCGGCGGTCGTGACGGGGCTGATGGGCTTCTCGGCCCACGCCAACGACGAGGAGACCAAGCAGCAAAAGCACGAGACGAAGCAGGGCAAGGCCGTGGGTGAGGCGGCCGCGAAGCGCGTGCAGTACGTGGGCAAGCTGGCCGTCTTCAACAACCGCCAGATCAAACTGGCGCGGCTCGCGGAGCAGCAGGCGACGGATCCGCAGGTGAAGGAGTTCGCCACCAAGCTGCGCGAGGACCACGAGAACAGCCAGAGCCAGCTGCGCACCTGGGCCGAGCAGAAGAAGATGCAGGTCAGTGCCCTCAGCGACAGCAACGTCACCTCCGAGGACCAGACGGGCACGGGCGGCTCCGGCGTCCAGCAGGGCTACCAGGAGAAGATGAAGGGCACCGGCGAGAAGCTGGGCAAGGCCATCGACGAGTCGAACGAGGAGATCACCAAGCTCCAGGCGAAGGAGGGCCCCGAGTTCGACAAGGCCTTCCTGTCGCGCATCGCGGAGGACCAGAAGAAGGGCATGGACGTCCTCAAGGAGGGCCGCAAGGAGTACAAGAACGACGCCAGCTTCCTGGCGCTCCTGAGCGACACCGAGAGCGTCGTCGCCCGCAACGAGACGAAGGCGAAGGAGCTCGAGAAGCAGATGAAGAAGTAGGGCCCGCGTGTGTAGCGCGGTGGGCGTCGGGCCGACGGGCCGGTTGACTCGGCCGGGTCCGGCGCCTATCCCCTGCGGATGCGCACGGCACTCGCGGCGATGGGAGTGACACTCGGGGGACTGCTGAGCGCGTGCCTTGCGTCCGCGCCAGTGGCCCCCGCGGTCCCCTCCGAGGGCGTGACGCCCGCGGGCCCCTTCGTCGAAGACGCGCGCCCCCTCTTCGAAGGCTGTGTCCCCATCCCGGACAGCGCCACGTCGCGCACGTACCGCTGCGGCTCGCTCTCCGTGTGGCTGCACGAACAGCCCGGGCGGAGCGAGGCGCAGGCCGTGGACGCCGGCCGTGCCCGCGTCCAGGCGCGGCTCGGCTCGAACCTCACGGAAGCCCGAGGCGAGCTGCCGCTCGGTGGACAGCCGCACCCGTCCCTGCGCTTCGAACGGTGCTCCGGGGAGAACGCCTGCACGGTGGGCGGCTACGTCACGGCGGTGACGCCCTCCGCGGGCCACGTGCGGCAACTGGGCTGCGTGGCGCGCGACGACGTCCGCGCGGGGCTGGGCCGGTGTCTGGAATTGTTCGCGTACCTGGCCACGCGGGGCAATCCGGAGGGCGACACGCTGTCGCCATCAGCGCTCGTCATGCCACCCCGGTTTCCGTGGCGGGTGCTGTTCGTACCGGAGGGCTGCGAGGTCGCGGACTCGACGACGCGCGCGGGGCGGATCCGCTGTGACGCGTCCACCTTCTCCTGGAGCATCTTCTGGCCGGTGGCGCCGGGCGCGGGCCAGGTGGAGCGCTGGCGCGACCGGAGCGCGGAGGAATTGCGCGACGCGCTCCCGGGGGCCGGCCCGGTGGAGGTGCTCGACTGCTACGTGGAGGGCCAGGCCACGCGCTGCGTCCGCTTCACCGCGCCCGCGCAGGAGGGTGGCGGTGACGTCCAGGTCTGGACCGGCGGCGTGAATTACAAGGGCTGGGGCCTGTTCGCGGCGTGCAGCCTCCCGGCGGGTGCGCTCTTCCCTTTTCCGACCACCTGCAACGGCGTGTTCGCTCCGCGCTGAAGGGACGTGGCGTTCGTGTTCCTCCTGGAAGGAGTGTCCAAGCGCTTCGGTGCCGCGCAGGCCCTGCACCCGCTGGACTTGAGTCTGCCCAAGGGCGCCACCACGGTGCTCATCGGCCCCAGCGGCTGTGGGAAATCCACGCTGCTGCGGCTGCTCAACGGCCTGCTCCGGCCCGAGACCGGCCGCGTGCTCTTCGATGGACAACCCCTGCCGGAGGACGCGGACGCATTGCTCGCCGTGCGCCAACGCGTGGGCTACGCGCTCCAGGGCGGAGGCCTGTTCCCGCACCTCACCGGCGCGCGGAACGTCACGTTGATGGCGCGGCACCTGCGCTGGCCGGAGGCGCGGATCCGCGAGCGACTGACGCAATTGATGGACCTGACGCGCTTCCCGGAGGATGCGCTGGAGCGCTTCCCGGGAGAGCTCTCCGGAGGCCAGCGGCAGCGCGTGGCATTGATGCGCGCGCTGATGCTGGACCCGGACGTGCTGCTGCTGGATGAACCCCTGGGCGCGTTGGATCCGCTGGTGCGCCATGACCTCCAGACGGACCTGCGCGGCATCTTCGAGCGGCTGGGCAAGACGGTGGTGCTCGTCACGCACGACCTGGCGGAAGCGGCCTTCCTGGGAGACGGCATCGTGCTGATGCGCGATGGCCAGGTGGTGCAGCAGGGCACGCTGGACGAGATGGAGGCGCGTCCTACGGATCCGTTCGTCACGCGCTTCATCCAGGCGCAGCGCCCGCTGCCCCTGCGGAGGCCGGGATGATGCGCGCGCTGTGGCTGGCGTGGCTGCTGTTGCTCACCGTCGCGTGCACGAGCACTGAAGGTGGCGGGCCCCAGGTGCGCGTGGGGTCCAAGAAGTTCACCGAGTCCGTCATCCTCGGGGACATGGTGACGCAGGTGGCGGAGCACGCGGGCGCGCGGGCCTCGCACCGGCGCGAGCTGGGCGGCACCACGGTGTTGTGGGAGGCGCTGCGCCGGGGCGAGCTGGACGTCTATCCCGAGTACACCGGCACGCTGAGGCAGGAGTTGCTCGTGGGGCGCGCGCTGCCGGACGACGATGCGCTGAGGAAGGCGCTCGCGGACGAAGGCCTGCGGATGAGCGCGTCGCTGGGCTTCAACAACACCTACGCGCTGGGCATGAAGGAGGCGGAGGCCGAGCGGTTGGGCATCCGCCGCATCTCCGACTTGAAGGCGCACCCGGAGCTGCGCGTGGGCTTCAGCAACGAGTTCATGCAGCGGGGCGACGGCTGGCCCGCGCTGCGCGACGCATACGGCCTGCCCCAGCGCGACGTGCGCGGCCTGGACCACGACCTGGCGTACCGGGGCATGGAGAGCGGCGCCATCCAGCTCACGGACCTGTACTCCACGGACGCGGAGATCGCCGCCTACGGGCTGCGCGTGCTGGAGGACGACCGGCACCACTTCCCCGCGTACGACGCCGTGCTCCTCTATCGCGCGGACCTGGAGACGCGAGCGCCTCAAGTGGTCCAGGCGCTGCGCCGGCTGGAGGGCTCGCTGACGGAAGCGGAGATGGTGCAGCTCAACGCCCGCGCGCGGCTGGAGCACGTGCCGGAGGCCCAGGTGGCGGCGGACTTCCTCCAGGCTTCATTGGGCCTGACGACGGAGGTGCACACGGACGGGCGGGGTGCGCGCATCTGGCAGCGCACGCGCGAGCACCTGTTCCTCGTGGGGCTGTCGCTGATGGCGGCCATCGCGCTGGCCATCCCGCTGGGCGTGGTGGCCGCGCGCCGTCCACGCCTGGGGCAGGGCGTGCTCGGCCTGTCGAGCGTCATCCAGACGGTGCCGTCGCTGGCGCTGCTGGTGTTCATGATTCCGCTGCTGGGCATCGGCTCGAAGCCTGCCATCGCGGCGCTGTTCCTCTACAGCCTGTTGCCCATCGTGCGGAACACGGCGGCGGGGCTGCAGGGCATCCCGTGGGAGGTGCGCGAATCCGCGGAGGCGCTCGGCCTGCCCTCCGGCGCGAGGCTGTGGCGCATCGAGCTGCCCATGGCGGCGGCGTCCATCCTCGCGGGCATCCAGACGGCGGCGGTCATCAACGTGGGCACCGCCACGCTGGGCGCGCTGGTGGGCGCGGGCGGCTACGGCCAGCCCATCCTCACCGGCATCCGCCTGGACGACGTGGGGCTCATCCTGGAGGGCGCGGTGCCTGCGGCGGTGCTCGCGCTCGCGGTCAGCGGCCTCTTCGAAGCGGTGGCCCGGGTGCTGGTACCCCGGGGCCTGCGCGGCTGAGCGCTACACCGGCTCCACGCGGGAGGCGGGCTCGGGAGCGGGCTCCAGGCGCGGCGCGTCCTCCGCGAGCCCCGCCGCGCACAGCCGCACCACGCACATCCACACGCAGTCCGCGAGCAGCAGGTGCACCAGCTGCATCGTCACCGGCGCCAGCAGCACCAGGTTGATGATGCCCGCGCACAGCTGCGCCACGTACATGGCGGTGAGCCACGTGGACGCGCGCCGCACGTCCGGCGAGGGCCGCAGCCGCGCCACCTGACGGCCGCCGAACACCAGCAGCGCGCCCATGGCCACCGCGATGGCCGGGTGGAACATGCGCAGGCGCAAGAGCACGTGCGCCGTCTCCGACAGGTCCTGCTCGAAGCCGTGCGTGAGGCTGGTGGCGGGGAAGAGCGTGTCGCCCAGCGCGGCCACCGCGCCGCTGACGCCCAGCACCAGCATGCCGACGATGCTCCCGCCCAGCAGCGCGCCCACGACGCCCTGGCCCTGGAGCACCATGCGCGCACGGCCCTTGGAGGCCCACACCACCAGCGTCTGCGCGCCCACCAGGAGGAAGGTGTTGGTCAGGTGCACGCCCATCCACACCGCGCGGCCCAGGCGCGCGTCCTGCGCCACGTACTTGAGCAACACGATGCCCGCGCCCACCAGGCCTTCGGTGAGCATGAACACCAGCGCCCAGAACGCCGCGCGGCGGCCCGGGTGGCCCTTGGGGAACTCGCGGCGGCCCCAGACGTAGAGGACGACGGCGAGCACCGTGGCCAGGCCGCTGGTGACACGGTGGGTGTACTCGATGAGGGTCTGGAGGGTGGGGGCGCGCGGCAGCACCTCGCCGTTGCAGACGGGCCAGTGGTCGCCGCAGCCCGCGCCGGAACCGGTGGCGCGCACGAACGCGCCCCAGAGGATGACGCCCAGGCTGTAGAGGAGCACGCCCATGCTGAACCACTGGAAGCGGCGGGTCGCGGCGGTGGGAAGGGTCATCGTGTCCTCCCAGTACCGCATCCGTTTGCAGGGGACCACCGCGTGACCGTGTCCGCCTGGCCGCCGCGCGCCAATGGCTCAACACCTGCGCTTATGGGGCCACCCACGACAGTCCCCAACCCCGGGGGAAGTTGTTAGCGTCACCTCGTGCCCCGAGACCGCGAAGCGCCCCCTGCCTCCTCGCCCCCTCACGACGCGGCCGAGCGCCTGCGCCGGCTGGAAGCGGCCATCGAGGAGGGGCGCGCGCGCAAGGACGCGGCCCTGGAGGCGTGGGTGCGCCGGATGGGCCGCCTGCCCACCGAGAAGGAGCGCGACCGCTGGGAACGGGAGTGGGAGCGCGGCGCGGAGCGGGAGCGCCAGCGGTGGGAGAAGCAGTGGGAGCGCGAGTCGAAGGACGCCCTGCGCCGCGCGGAGCGGCATGCCAAACGCGACGCGTACATCGCGCAGCAGCAGGCGCACCGCGATGCGAAGCGTGCGGAAAAGGCGGCTCGGGAGGAGGCCTCGCGCAACCCCGTGGTGGGCGTGGGGCAGCTCGTCGTCGCGCTGGCGTGCGTGGCCACGGTGGTGCGTTTTCCGCATCAGTACTGGTGGCTGCTGTTCGTGGCGCTCGGCTTCTTCAAGGGGGCCGCGAAGCACCTGCGCGCGCGCAACAACCCCCTGCTGACGCGCGTGGAGGAACCGCCCGCGCCGGTGCTGCCCCAGGCGAAGGTGCCGGAGGCGCCGGTGGATCCGCGCCTGACGCGCGTGGACGCCGTCTGCGAGAAGCTGCTCGCGGAGCTGCGAGCGGGGAAGGGCGTGTTGCAGGAGATGGTGCGCTCGCCGGAGCGCACCGTGCAGGACCTGCGCAAGAGCTGCCACGAGCTCGTCCGCCGCGAACGAGAGCTGCGCACGGTGGCGCCGCCGGAGGACGTGCAGCGGCTGGCGGACGAGCGCAAGAAGCTGGAGACGCGCTGGGCCGCGGAGGAGGACGTGGTGGTGCGCGACCGGCTGCGCGCGGCGTTGCAGGTGCTGGATGAACAGGTGCGCCAGCGCGCGGAGCTGACGAAGGCGGCGGACCGGCTGGAGGCCGAGTTCACGCGGCTCGCGTACACCCTGGAGAACCTCTACGCCCAGGTGCTGCGGGTGCGCTCGGCGGACGCGGCGGACGCGGACGTGGCCGGCGCGGGCCTGCGCCACAGCGTGGAGCAGCTGGGCGCGGAGGTGGACGCCGTGACGTCCGCGCTGGAAGAGGTGCACGGCGCGCCCGTGGATGGCCGGGTGCGTACGCGCTGACGGACGGGGCGGAGCTATTCGCCCGCGTGCTTTGACGGTGGCGGTGCGCCGGATGCGCCGGTGATGCGGACGGTCTTCGCGTTGACGAACTCGCGGATGCCCAGGTCGGCCAGCTCGCGGCCGTGGCCGGAGTGCTTCACGCCGCCGAAGGGCAGGCGCGCGTCGGATGCGACGAGCGCGTTGACGAACACCATGCCGGCCTCGACGCCGTCGATGAGCCGGCGCTGTTCGTTCGCGTCCTGGGTCCACACGCTGGCGCCCAGGCCGAAGGGTGTCGCGTTGGCCAGCTCGATGGCGTGCTCCAGGTCGCGGGCGCGCAGCAGCGTGGCCACGGGGCCGAAGAGTTCGTCATGGAAGGCGGGGGCCTTCGGCGGCGGATCCGCCAGGACGGTGGGCGGGTAGAAGTTGCCGGGACCGCCCTGGGGCTTGCCGCCGAGCAGCAGCCGGGTGCCGGCCTTCACGCTCTCCTGCACCTGGGCGTGCAGCCCTTCGAGGATGCCGGGCGTGGCGAGCGGACCGACATCGGTCTTCGGATCCATGGGGTCACCGACCACCATGCTCTTCATGCGTTCGACGAAGCGGCGTTCGAACTCCTGGGCGATGGGTTCGGCGACGATGAAGCGCTTGGCGGCGATGCAGGACTGGCCGTTGTTGATGAGGCGCGCGGACACGGCGGTGTGCACGGCCTTGTCCAGGTCCGCGCTGGGCATGACGATGAACGGGTCGCTGCCGCCCAGCTCCAGGACGACCTTCTTGATGGCACGGCCCGCGGCGGCGCCGACAGCGCGTCCAGCGCCCTCGCTGCCGGTGAGGGTGATGGCCTTCACGCGAGGGTCTTCGATGACGCGGTTCACCTCCGACGTCTCGATGAACAGCGATTGGAAGGCGCCTTCAGGGAAGCCGGCGGTGCGGAAGATTTCCTCGAGTGCGATGGCGCATTGGGGCACGTTGCTGGCGTGTTTGAGGAGGCCCACGTTGCCGGCCATGAGGGCGGGGGCGGCGAAGCGCACGACCTGCCAGAAGGGGAAGTTCCACGGCATGATGGCGAGGACGGGGCCCAGGGGCTGGTAGCGCACGAAGGCGGTGTCGCCATCCACGTCGATGGGCGTGTCGCGCAGGAGCTTCTCCGCGCGGGTGACGTAGTAGCGGCACGCGGTGGCGCTCTTGATGGACTCGGCCTTGGCGGCCTCCAGGGGCTTGCCCATCTCCTCCGTCATCATGCGGCCGAAGCGGCCGGCTTCGACTTCGAGGATCTCAGCGGCGCGGCGCATCCAGCGGGCACGGTCGGCGAAGGACGTCTCGCGGTAGGAGCGGAACGTATCCGCGGCCCGTTGCAGCTTGCGCTCCAGTTCCTCGGACGAGAGCACGTCGAACGTGCGCAGCGTCTTGCCGGTGGTGGGGCTGATGGTGGCGATGGCCATGTGCGGGTGCCTCCCGGTGAGAACGTCACCGGGTGATAACAGGCCACGCTCCCGTGACAATGCCTCCGGAGTCCGAGCGTCCAGGGGCGTACGCCGCGAGACCGCGACTCAGGACTCCAGGACGGTGGGTGACAGTGCGTCCGACTGGAGCGCCGAGATGAAGGTGTCGAGGTCCTCCGCCAGGAAGTGGACGCTGTTCGTGCCCGGCCGGGCATGCGCGTCCCAGTAGAACACCTGGCCCGCAGTGGCGCCGGTCACGGACAGGCAGACCTTGTCCGCGCCTTCCGTCGTCGCGATGGGGAGCAGACCCGGCGGAATGCGATCCCGGAAGACCTCCAGGTTCCATTCCAGGTTGCAGGACTCGATGGGATCGTTGAGCCCGAAGAAGAAGTGGATCCGGCCGATGGGATTCCCCGGCAGGCCCTGGAGCTTGAAGAGGTCGCGCTCCGGCCGGCCTCCGTTGGTGGCCAGCAGGAACTCACGAAGCGGCAGTGGAAGCTTGAGCCTGAACCGCTGCTCGAACGCATCCAGGTCCGCGCTGCTCAGCAATGATCCACTTTGGGTCGTCCGCATGACCTCGGCCCCGCTTCAGCGTTCTCTCTTCTGCTCCAGTATCCTGCCGAAGGAACCATGACCTATCAGAACGAGTGGCGGCCCCGATTCCCCGTTCCGCCCCATACGGCCAGATACCTCGTGGAGGGCCGCCCGGTGTTGGTGGACGCCTTGAGCGTGCGCACCATGAACTTCAGCCAGCACTGGCGGACACCGGGCATCGTTGAGGTCCGTTACGAAGTCACCTTGCCTGGTGCCTACGCCGTGGCGCTGCTCGAACAGGACTGGGCCGATCTGGTGGAGGACTACCAGCGCTTCCCCGCGCCGGATGATCCATTGGATCAAGCGCTGCGTGCTCTCGACTGGCCCGAGCCGGCACGAGCGCTCGCGGACCCGGTGGCGGCCCCTCTGGTGCTCGACTCCTTCACTCACGAGTTGCTGTTGCGCTGGTTCGACGACGGCGTCCCTTCAGGTCCCGGCTTCGTGCTCAACACCGTCGATGCGTGCCGCATGGCCGGTGCCGACGTGTACCTCTCAGGCCTGGCAAGGCCCCATGTTCCCGACATGCCCTACGCCTATCAGGACGTCTGAGGAACGACCCATCGTCGTCTCTGCCCCGCACCCGTGACTGAATCATGACCGAACCACCGGGTGCCCACGGCCAACGGCATCCTGGCCCCGTGGTCCCATGGCTTCCGACTCGCAGTAGCTCGCGCGGAGGTTGTGCATGGGAATGGCCGTGGGAGGCAGGGGCGGAGTGAAGGCCGACATCAACGTCACCCCTTTGGTCGACGTGGTGCTCGTGCTGCTGATCATCTTCATGGTCGTGACCCCGCTGGCCCAGCAGGACAAGGACGTCACCCTGCCCACCGCCGCCCAGGGCGAGCCGCGCGAGAAGCCCGAGCCCCTGGTCTTCTCCCTCACCGCGGACAAGATGCTGTACGTCGGCAACGAGTCCTTCCCGGACGCCGCGCGCTTCCAGGAGCGCGTCCAGCAGGAGCTGCGCGCCCGTCCCGACCGCAAGCTGCTCCTCAAGGCCGATGAGACGCTCACCTGCGGCGACGTGCTCGGTGTGCTGCAACAGTCGCGGGACGCGGGTGCGCTGAAGGTGTCCCTGGGTGTCTCCATGAGGAAGAACTGAGGAGAATCGCCATGCACGCAAGACGCCCTGTCGTGGTGAAACCCCAATCCGGTATCCAGTCGGACATCAACGTCACGCCGCTCGTGGACGTGGTCCTCGTGCTGTTGATCATCTTCATGGTCGTGACCCCGCTCATGCGCGGCGAGCTCCAGCTCCAGCTCCCGTCCGCGCAGGCCACCCCGACCGAGGAGCCCCCGACGTCGAAGGAGCTGACCCCCGGCCTCGTGCGCCTCACCGCGGACGGCTCGCTCCTCCTGGAAGGCGAGCCCGTGAGCGAAGCCGAATTCGTGCCACGCCTGCGCGCCTTCCTGGAGGCCCGTCCCAATGGCCAGCGCGGCCTGTTCTTCCAGCCGGACGCGCGGGCCCCCTACACACGGCTCATCAGCGCCCTCGACGGCGCGAAGGCCGCCGGTGCTGAAGCGCTGGGCCTGTCCGTCCAGAACCCCTGAGCACCTGGAGCCTGCCCGACACTCGCCGCGAAAAGCCCGTGGCCAGCCCGCACCCGCTGTCCTAAGTCACGGTCATGTCACGAGGGCCATGGCGGTGGGTGTCGGGTTGGGACGTGATGGTGACGCGGCCCCTGGGGCTGCTGCTGCTCGTGGTCGCGTGCGTCCTGGGCTTCGTCGTCCTGTCGGATGAAGTGCATGAAGGCGACACGCAGGACATCGACGAGCGCATCGTGCGCTCCCTGCGTCGTCCCGAAGACCCAGGGCTCCCCCGAGGCCCGTGGTGGCTCGCGGAGACCGCGCGCGACGTGACGTCCCTGGGCGGCTTCCCCGTCCTGGCGCTCCTCACCGCGGCCGTGTGCGGCTTCCTCGTGGTGGCCCGCCGCTACCGCACCAGCCTCTTCGTGCTGTCCGCCATCGTCGGCGGGTGGATCCTCAACGCGCTGCTCAAGAACCTGTTCCACCGCCCGCGCCCCTCGGTGGTGCCCCACCTCACCGAGACGATGTCCACCAGCTTCCCCAGCGGTCACGCCATGCTGTCCGCCATCACCTACCTCACCCTGGGCGCGCTGCTGGCCCAGTTCGCCGAGCACCGCCGCGTGAAGGTCTACCTCCTCTCCGTGGCCCTGGTGCTCTCCGTCCTGGTGGGCTGCACCCGCGTGTACCTGGGCGTGCACTACCCCACGGATGTGCTCGGTGGCTGGGTGGCCGGGCTCGCGTGGGCCCTGTTCGTCACCGTCGCCGCCCGCACCGTGCGCCGCCGCAGCCCCGCCCTGCGGGAAGAGGCCCAGCGTCCCGTGGAATGAGCCTTGCGCCCACGGCCCCCAAGCGTGATGAAGGGGCCATCACTCTTTTCGAACCTCTCCCTGTGTCCCTCGTCCCCGTGAACGCCCGCCATCTCCTGCCACCCGCGAGGCGCGGATGATTCAAGCGTGGCTCTGGAAGCTGGGCCTGGGACGCGGCCGGGTGCACGTCTTCTACGACGAGGCCTACCGCCTTCCCCTCACCGGCATCGAGTCCTCCGTGGGCATCGAGCCGCGCGGCACCGACTTCACCACCTGGTACCTGCTGGAGGCCGGCGTGGTGCGCGCCGCGGACGTGCGCCACCCCGTGCCCGTGTCCTACGCGCAGCTCGCGCGCGTGCACGACGCCCGCTACCTGGAGTCCCTCTCCGACCCCGCGACGCTCGCGCGCATCTACGCCACCGACCCGTCGGAAGTGCCCGTGGACGCGCTCCTGGACAGCGTGCGGCTCGTGTGCGGCGGGACGTTGGGCGCGGCCCGGCTGGCGCTCGCGCGACAGGGGCCCGTGGTCAACATGGCCGGTGGCTTCCACCACGCGCGCCCGGACAAGGGCGGCGGCTTCTGCACCGTCAACGACATCGCGGTGTCCGTGGCGGACCTGCGCGCCTCCGGCTTCGACGGCTCCGTGGCCGTGCTGGACCTGGACGCGCACCCGCCGGACGGCACCGCCGCGTGCCTCGCCGGACAACCCAAGGCGTGGATCGGCTCCGTGTCCGGCAGCGACTGGGGCGTGCTGCCCCCCGGCGTGGATGAAACACGCGTGCCGGATGGCTGCGACGACGTCACCTACGTGCAGAAGGTGAAGGACCTGCTCGCGCGCATGCCCCGCTCGGACATCACCTTCGTCATCGCCGGCGGGGACGTGCTGTCCGGGGACCGCTTCGGGCGCGTGGGCATCACGCTCCAGGGGGCGCGCAAACGCGACGTGGCCATCGCCGCCGCGCTGCGAGGACAGGCCAGCGTGTGGCTGCCCGGGGGCGGCTACCACGCGGAGTCCTGGAAGCTGTTCGCGGGCACGGTGCTGGTGCTCGCGGGCCTGGGCCACCAGCGCATCACCGCGCGCTATGACCCGTTGAGCGCGCGCTTCCAGCGCATCGCGCACATGTTGGATCCGGAGAAGGCCAACACCGCCGGGAAGGCGCCGCACTGGGAGCCCTTCTCGCTGGAGGACCTGGAGGGCCCGCTGCGGCTGGGGCCGGAGGTGCAGCCACGCGTCCTGGGCCACTACACCGCGCAGGGCATCGAGTACGCGCTCTTCCGCTACGGCCTGCTGTCGTACGTGGAGCGCCTGGGCTACAGCCGCCTGCGCGTGCAGGTGGCCTCCACCGGCGGCACCGGCGACCGCATCATGGTGCTGGGCCACGCGGGCGGCCGCGAGCACCTGCTGTCGGACTCGGTGGTGGAGAAGAAGGAAATCCAGGGCGAGACCTTCCTCTTCGCCAACTGGCTGTCCCTGCGCCATCCCCGCGCGCGCTTCAGCGACAAGCGTCCGCAGCTGCCCGGCCAGGAGGTGCCCGGCCTGGGCCTGTCTCGCGAGACGACCGAGGTGCTGCTCGCCATGGCCCAGCGCCTGGGCCTGGCCGGCGTGGCCTTCCGGCCCATGTGGTACCACCTGGCCGTCGTCGCGCGCGGCCGCTTCCACTTCTCCACCCCGGAGCGCCAGGGCCGCTTCGAAGCGCTGATGCGCGACCTGTCCTCGCTGTCGCTCGTGGAGGCCACGCGCGCCGTGGCCGAAGGGCGCGTGCGCCTGGACGGCCAGCCGTACCCGTGGGAGCCGGACGACATGCTCTGCCACCTGACCCCCGTGTCCCTGGACGCGGAGGCCGTGGCGAAGGAGCGCGAGCGCTGCCACTTCACCGTGGTGCCCGCGTCCGGTTGAAGCGGGGCCCGTGGTAGGTCAGGACACGTGGACCTGAACGCGCAACGCCGTGAACAACACAAGCTGCGGCTGTCGTGGATGCCGTGGCTCTACTTCAGTCTCAAGCCGCGCCACCGCGAGTGGGCGGAGGCCTGGCAGCGCGAGGTGCAGGACCGCCTGCGCGAGCTGGAGACAGTTGATATCGCCGAAGGATGTTTCATTGCCCCGGAGGCGCGCATCTTCGCGGAGCCCGGCCGCACCGTGCGCATCGGGCCGGGGTGCAGCATTGGCGCGGACGTCTTCGTGCACGGGCCCGTGGTGCTGGAGTCGCGCGTCAGCCTCAACGCGCGCGTCAGCCTGGACGGCGGCACTTGCGGCGTCCGCATCGGCGAAGGCAGTCGCATCGCCACCGGCGCCACGCTCTATGCCTTCGACCATGGCCTCGCGCCGGATCGCCCCGTGCGCGAGCAGCCCGTCACCTCGAAGGGCATCGTGATTGGCCAGGACGTCTGGGTGGGCGCCAACGCGGGTATCACCGACGGTGTCACCGTGGGCGACCACGCGGTGATTGGAATGGGCGCCGTCGTCACCCGCGACGTGCCCCCGTGGGCCATCGTTGGTGGCGTGCCTGCACGCCTGCTTGGGGATCGCCGTCAACGCCCCCGTTCCGGAATTCCCGGGGGCTGGGAGCCTCCCGACTCCGAGGGAAACCCCTGAGTCCAGGGTGGGTCCATTGACTTTGAAACATTCGAGCGCCCTATGCTTCGGGCCGCGGTGAGACGGAGAGAGGGGTCGGGCCCGGACGCACCGGGTGGGTTTCCCTCCAATCCAGGTTTCATTTCGTTTCATCCGTGCTGAAGGAGGCCGCGGTGGGGCAGGAGCAACGCGAAACGGGGAGCGCCGCTGCTCTGGGGCAGTCATCCGTGGCGGGCGACCTCGTGGACACGCGTCGCTTCCAGCGCGCCGGGTCGCTCCTGCGAGAGGCGCTCTTCGAATTGGACGCGGCGGGCCGCCTCGTCCTGGCGACCCCCGCCTGGGAGCGCCTGGTCGGAGCTCCCGTGCACGCGTGGCTGGGCCGCGTACTCGTGGAGCTGTTCCACCCGGAGGACCGGGACCAGGCGCGGGTGCTGCTGCGCACGGCGCTGTCGCGCACGGACGTGCCCTCGCGGCTGGAGCTGCGGCTGTCTGGCGGCACGCAGCCGCGCTGGGTGGAGTTGTCCGTGACGGGCGACCCGGAGCACCTGGGCGGTGTGCTGGGCACGCTGGTGGACGTCACCCCGCGCCGTCTGGCGGAGGAGGCCGCCGCCACGCGCGAGCGCTACCTGGGCGCGATGGTGGAGGTGCAGCGGCAGCTGCTCGCGCCAGAGGGCTCCGGGGATTTCTACAACGCCGTCCTGGAGCCGCTGGGCCGCGTCGCGGGCGCCAGCCGCGCCTACGTCTTCGAGTTCCACCGCGACGCCTCCGGACGGATGCTCCAGTCCCAGCGCGCGGAGTGGTGCGCGCCCGGCATCTCGCGCGAACTGGACAACCCGGACACGCAAGCGTGGCCCATCGACCAGGCCTTCACGCTGCACCAGCTGGAGCAGCTCCACCGGGGCGAGGCCGTGCAGGGCTCGCCGGAGGACTTCGGCGCGGACAACGCGCCGGTGCTCCTGGCGCAGGGCATCCGTTCGCTGTTGGTGCTGCCCCTGGTGGTGCACGGCGAATCGTTCGGCTTCATCGGCTTCGACAACTGCGACGACGCGCGGCCCTGGTCGCACGTGGAGGTGAAGCTGTTGTCCGGCGCGGCCGGCGCGCTGTCGCTGGCGCTGGAGCAGCACACCACGGACGCGCTGCGCGTGCGCACGGAGACGGCGCTGCGCCGCACGGAGGCCGGCTTCCACCTGCTCATCGAAGGGTTCCCGGACCCCGTGGTGGTGCACACCACGGACGGCATGCTCCTGTCGGTGAACCCGGCCATGGCCAACTACCTGGGCTACCAGGACCCCGCGCAGCTGTTGGGCCGGCACCTGCTGGGCTTGGTGCGGCGCGAGGACCAGGAGGTCGCGCGCCGCCACCTGGAGGAGGCGCAGGACGGGGCGCTGGCGGCCCGCTCGCATGAAGTGCCGCTGGTGCGCCGCGACGGGCAGGTGGTGAGCGCGGACCTGGTGACGCTGGGCGTGCTCTTCGACGGCGTGCCCGCGCGCGTGACGGTGGCGCGCGACTTCACCGAGCGCAAGCACATGCAGGCGCAGCTCATGCTGGGGGACCGGCTGGCCTCCATGGGCATGCTGGCCGCGGGCATCGCGCACGAGTTGAACAACCCGCTGTCCTACGTGCTCTCCAACCTGGAGTTCCTGCACCGCGCGCTGGGCCCCATGCCCCGGCCCCTGGGCGCCGAGGAGCTGCTGGAGTACCAGCAGGTGCTGGACGACGCGCGCGAGGGCTCCGAGCGGATGCGGCAAATCGTCCGCCAGCTCAAGGTCTTCTCCCGCGTGGACGACGCGCACGAGGAGTCGGTGGACCTGCACCGCGTGCTGGACTCCGTCGCGCAGATGGCGGCCAGTGAAATCCGGCCGCGCGCCCGCCTGGTGAAGCAGTACGGCGTCGTGCCGACGGTGCGCGCCAACGAGGGCAAGCTGTTCCAGGTGTTCCTCAACCTGGTCATCAACGCCGCGCACGCGATCCCGGAAGGCTTCACGGACGAGCACGAGATCCGGCTCATCAGCCGCGTGGACGACGACGGCCGGGTGGTGGTGGAGGTGCGCGACACGGGCCGGGGCATCGCGCCGGAGCTGCTGCGCCGCATCTTCGACCCCTTCTTCACCACCAAGGCGCCGGGCCAGGGCACCGGCCTGGGCCTGTCCATCTGCGACACCATCGTGCGCGCGCTGGGCGGCACCATCGCCGCGGAGTCCACGCAGGGCCACGGCGCCACCTTCCGCGTCACCCTGCACGTCGCCGCGCGGCCCACACTCGGGGCCTGACCGGCCCGCATTCCGCGTCCATGCGGCGGAGCGGGCCGCCCGTCCGCTGCCGCGAAATGGACTGAATCCGCCGCGCTCCCGTGTTCGAGTGTGGAGCGTCGGACGGCCTGCCCTCGCGTGCGCTCCCCTCCAGGGGACGACAGCGACACGCTGGGACCCGCCGCCGCCGGGGGCCTTCCCTTCCGGAAGGCCGTGGAGGATGTCATGCGCACGCTGAACGCCCGCCTCGCTCCCGTGCTCGGGTTGCTGCTGGGCTGCGTGCTGTCGCTGGGGCCGGGCGCTACCCCCCGGCTGTCCACGGCGAGCGCGCAGGAGGGAACGCCGCGGGCTCCGGCTCCGGCGCAAGCTCCGGCGGACGCGTGCGCGGGCTCGGCGAACTTCCTCATTGGCGCGGCGCGCTCGGACATCACCGGCCCCGCGGCGGAGGTGGGGATGATGGGCTACGGGCAGGTGTCCCAGAAGACGGAGGGCATCCACCTGCGACTGTACTCGCGGGCGTTCGTCATCGCCTCGCCATGCAACGGCCGCCGCGTGGCCTTCGTCAGCGCGGACCTGGGCATGGTGTTCCAGGCGGTGAAGCAGCAGGTGGTGGAGCGGCTGCGCTCGAAGCTGGGCGACACGTTCTCCGACGACAACGTGCTGCTCAGCGCCACGCACACGCACTCCGGGCCGGGCGGCTTCAGCCACTACACGTTCTACAACCTGACCACCTTCGGCTTCGTGCCCCAGAACTTCGAGGCCATCGTCTCCGGCATCACGGACTCCATCCTCCGCGCCAACGCACGCCTGGCCGAGGGCTCGCTGCGGCTGTCCTCGGGCGACCTGCACGGCGCCAGCATCAACCGCTCACCGGAGGCCTACCTGCGCAACCCGGAGTCCGAGCGCGCCCGCTATCCCGACAACGTGGACAACCGCATGACGCTGCTCCGGATGACGGCAGCGGATGGGCGCGAGCTGGGGCTCGTCAACTGGTTCGCCGTGCACGCAACGTCCTTCGGCAACACGAACACGTACATCACTGGCGACAACAAGGGGCTCGCGGCGCACACGTTCGAGGTGGAGAAGGGAGGACGGACGCCCGGAGGCCCGGACACCTTCGTCGCGGCGTTCGCGAACTCGAATGAAGGCGACGTCACGCCCAACATCCTGGGCGGCACGAACGGCGGCGGCGCGAACGACTTCGAGGACGCGGCCCTGTCCGCGAAGAAGCAATACGACTTCGCCGAGCACCTGTGGTCCACCGCCGGGATGCCGGTGATGGGCGGCGTGGACTACCGGCACGCCTACGTGAAGATGGACGCGGTGGACGTCGCGCCCGCGTTCACGGACGGCAGAACGCACCGCACCTGTCCCGCGGCCATCGGCCTGTCCATGCTGGCGGGCGCGGAGGACGGGCCCGGCTTCGGTTCGGAAGGGGCCACGTGCGAGAACGTGCATGACGTGTGGAGCCAGTTCACCTGCGCCGCCGTCACCACGCCCTGCCAGGGAGAGAAGCCCATCGTCCTGGAGATGGGCACCATGAAGCCCTACCCGTGGACCCCGGAGGTGCTGCCCCTGCAGGTGGTGACGGTGGGCCCTCTGGCGCTGGTGGCCGTGCCCTTCGAGGTGACCACCATGGCGGGCCGCCGGCTGCGCGACACGGTGCGCGCGCAGCTCCAGGGCACGGGCGTGACGGACGTGGTCATCGCGGGACCGGCCAACGACTATTCGGGCTACGTGGCCACGCGCGAGGAGTACGCGCGCCAGGACTACGAGGGCGCGTCCACGCACTTCGGCCCGTGGACGCTGGGGGCGCTGCAACAGTCCTTCACGGGGCTCGCGAGCGCGTTGCGCGAAGGGGCGTCCGTGCCGCCCGGTCCCACGCCGCGCGACCTGCGCAAGGTGGTGGTGGGGCTGCAGCCCGGCGTGGTGTTCGACGACAAGCTGCTCTGGGTGGACTTCGGCGCCGTCTCGGAGGAGGCGAAGGCTTCCTACGCGCGTGGCGACACGGCGAGCGTCACCTTCTGGGGCGGCCATCCGCGCAATGACCTGAAGACAGGCGGCACCTTCCTGCGCGTGCAGCGGCGGGAGCCGGACGGCACGTGGCGGGACGTGGCGAACGACGGGGACGGCGTCGCGCTGTACCACTGGCAGCGCGAGTTCTGCGTGCCCACGCTCGCGTGCTCGAAGGTGCGAATCACGTGGCCCATTCCCCGGGACACGCAGCCGGGCACGTACCGGCTGGTGCACGAGGGGAACTGGAAGTCCGGCTGGGACGGGCGCATCCACCCGTACGCGGGAAGCTCGCGCCCGTTCACCGTGCGCTAGCGCGAGTCAGTCGCAGGAGCCGTCCGGGTTGCAGCGCTTGTCGCACTTCTTGCAGGCCTCGCCGCCCTTGCCGCACTGGTTCTTGTTGGGCGCGGGGATGCAGCTGTTGCCTTCGCAGCAGCCGGCGCAGGTGGACGGGTCGCACTTGCAGAAGCCGTTGATGCATGCGAGCCCCGGACCGCACGCATTGCCGAGGCCGCAGACGCACTTGCCTCCGTTGCAGCGGCTGGCGTTGAGGTCACAGGACGGGCCAGTGCCGCAGCCGCAGGTGCCGCGGCTGGTGCAGGTGTCGGCGCGGTCCGAGTCGCAGATTTCGCAGGCGATGCCGCCCACGCCGCAGGTGCGGAAGGTGCGGGACGTGCACACGCCGTCGCGGCAGCAGCCGTCCGGGCAGTCCACGCAGAAGGTGCCGCCGTTGGAGGCGGTCAGCCGCACGGTGACCTCCACCTCGTAGCCGTCGCGCACGGTGGCGGTGGCCTCGCCGGTGGCGACCGTCGCGTCGTCGCGCAGGCCGTCCACGCGGATGGTGGCCTGGGTGCCGTTGGCCGCGCCGTCCAGGAGGACGCGGAACGTCTCACCGTTCACGAGCGCGCGGCTGGAGTCCTCGGGCAGCAGCGTGGTGGGCACGGAGGCGCCGTCCGCGGTGGCGGAGATGCGCAGCCGGGTGAGGTTCAGGGCGGGCTCGAACTGGGCGGTGACGAAGAGCGCGGTGCCGGCCGCGGCGGCGGGGTCGCGGCAGGCGGTCAGGGACACCAGCGCGAGCAGGCCGCTGCACAGGAGGAGCCGGGCGAGTGTCCGGCCGGGGGTTGCTCCCACAGAAGTCATGATGACGCGGAGGGTAGCGGTTCCCCGCTGCGACGTGGAAAGCATGGCGGGGGCGGGCCTGGCGGCGTTGGGCAGCGGACGCTCACGTCCGGTGTGTCACCGGCCGTGCTTCTCGCGTGGCACCCGGGGCGGGAAGGCCGCAGCATGAGGGAGCGCGCGACACCCGAGGGAGGCGGCAACGGCATGGTGGTCATCGTCATGGGCGTTTCAGGCACCGGGAAGTCCACGGTGGGCCGGGCGCTCGCGGACCGGCTGGGGTGGACGTTCGTGGACGCGGACGACCTGCACTCGGTGGAGAACCGCCGGAAGATGGCCGCGGGCACGCCGCTGACGGACGTGGACCGGCAGCCGTGGCTGGAACTCCTGCGCGCGAGGATGGAGAAGGCGCTGGATGCGGACGAGGACCTGGTGCTGGCGTTCTCCGGCCTCAAGGCCTTCTACCGCGCGAGGCTCACCGTGGACTCCGCGCGAGAGCGCTGGGTGTACCTGCACGCGTCCGCGTCCCTCATCCGCGAGCGGCTCCAGAAGCGCCTGGGCCACTTCATGCCGGCGTCGCTGCTCGACAGCCAGCTGGAGACCCTGGAGGTCCCCGACGACGCGTTCACCGTGGACGTGACGCCGCCGCCCGAAGGCATCGTCGACCGCATCGTGGCGGGGCTGGCGTTGAAGCCCGGGGCGTAGGGCTTTCTCAGCGCACGGGCTCGACGGTGGCGCCCAGGCGCTCCAGCAACTCGCGGTACCAGGTGAAGGCGCGCTCGGTGTGGCCCTTCAGCTCCTTCGTGCCCCAGAGCAGCGTGAGAGTGCGGCGCGTGGTGGCGTCCGTCTTGGTGCGCTGGGCGTCCTTCACCGCGTTGGCGCACGGGCCCTGCGCGTCGAAGAGGCACAAGAGGCCCTCCAGGTCGATGGCCTGCCCGGACGCGTTGAAGACGTAGCGGTCGCCCTGGATGGCGGTGGAGACGCGGAACGGGGCCTGGGCTTTGTCCAGGTCCACGACGCTGATGGGCAGGCCGCTGTGCAGGGACACGGCGTTGCAGGCGTCCACCGCGGCGTTGATGGTGCCCAGGGTGCCGTCGCCGGAGGCTCGCACCAGGTACTCGGAGGCGGGCTTGCCCCGGCCCGTGGGCTTGTAGCCGCCATGGCGGAGCAGGTCGCGCACGGCGCCCCGGACGGCGTCGTCACTCTGGACGGGGGCGGTGGCGCCGGGCCTCAGCAGGGCTTGCAGCCAGTCGGGCGCGGGCAGGTCCCCCAGGGGAGCGGGAAAAGTGGAGGTGAAGGCGATGAGGTCGAGGAGGGGATGGTTGTCGACGGTCAGCACGGCGGCACTCTACGCCACGCGCTGGTAGGGTAGGGATGGCTGCTGTTCCCTTCGTCCTCCCCTGGAGCCTCGCCATGCCCACGCTCATCCCGAAGCCCATCCGCGTGACGGCCGTGGGCAACAAGCCGAAGCTCATCGACGAGTACGTGGGCCGGGTGAACTCCAAGACGTCCAACATCAGCGTGGCCCACATGCGCAGCCCCGGCGGGTGGGAGGAGCCGGGCCAGACGCCCGAGTTCCGTGAAATCACCCTGGTGCTCGCGGGCACGCTGCGGGTGGAGCACAAGGGCGGGGTGATGGACGTCCACGCCGGCCAGACGGTGGTGTGCGAGCCCGGCGAGTGGGTCCGCTACAGCACCCCCGAGGAGGACGGCGCGGAGTACGTGGCCATCTGCACCCCGGCGTTCTCCCCGGGCACGGTGCACCGGGACGACTGAGGCCCGCGTTCCAAGCCGGGCGGAATCCCGGGCGGAGGCCTGCCTGCCCGGCCGCGTGGATGGACCTGGGGCCGTTGGGGGTTCGGAACCATCCCTCCGGCGGGCGGCTCGTGGCATAAGGGCGCGCCGCCTGATTCCCCGGGCCTTTTCGGTACGCACATGATCCGTCTCGACAACATCGGCAAGCAACACGGTCAGCAGATCCTCTTCATCGAGGCGTCGGCCGCGCTCCACAAGGGCGAAAAGGTGGGCCTGGTGGGCCCGAACGGCGCGGGCAAGACGACGCTGTTCCGGATGATGACCGGCCAGGAGTACCCAGACGAGGGACAGGTCTCCATCGACCGGGGCGTCACGATTGGCTACTTCAGCCAGGACGTCGGTGAGATGAACGGCCGCAGCGCGGTGTCCGAAGTGATGGACGGCGCGGGCCCGGTGAGCACCGTCGCGGCGGAGATGAAGCACCTGGAAGCCGCCATGGGTGACCCGGACCAGGCGGACAACATGGAGAAGCTCGTCGAGCGCTACGGCGTCGTGCAGGGCCGGTTCGAGGAGCTGGGCGGGTACGCGCTGGAGGGCCGCGCGCGGGAAATCCTCGCGGGCCTGGGCTTCAGCGAAGAGATGATGGACGGCGACGTGGGCAAGCTGTCGGGCGGCTGGAAGATGCGCGTGGCGCTCTCCCGCATCCTGCTGATGCGGCCAGACGCGATGTTCCTGGACGAGCCCTCCAACCACCTGGACCTGGAGTCGCTCATCTGGCTGGAGGGTTTCCTCAAGGGGTACGAGGGCGGTCTGCTGATGACGTCGCACGATCGCGAGTTCATGAACCGCATCGTGACGAAGGTGGTGGAGATCGACGGCGGTTCGCTGACGACGTACTCGGGCAACTACGACTTCTACGAAGGCCAGCGCGCGCAGAACGAGGCGCAGCAGCAGGCGCAGTACGAGCGTCAGCAGGCGATGCTCGCGAAGGAGATCAAGTTCATCGAGCGGTTCAAGGCCCGCGCGTCGCACGCGGCGCAGGTGCAGAGCCGGGTGAAGAAGCTGGAGAAGATTGAGAAGGTGGAGCCGCCGAAGCGCCGCTCCACGGTGCTCTTCGAGTTCCAGCCGCCGCCGCGTTCAGGTGACGACGTGGTGAACCTGAAGAACGTGAGCAAGGGCTACGGCAAGCGGACCATCTACGACGGCCTGGACTTCCTGGTGCGCCGCGCGGAGCGCTGGTGTGTGATGGGCGTGAACGGCGCGGGCAAGTCCACGTTGCTGAAGCTGGTGACGGGCTCGACGCAGCCGGATGAAGGCACGGTGGCGTTGGGTGGCAGCGTGAAGATGGGCTACTTCGCGCAGCACGCCATGGACCTGTTGGACGGAGAGAAGACGGTCTTCGAGCAGCTGTCGGATTCGTTCCCCAGGGCGGGGCAGGGCTCGCTGAGGGCGCTGGCCGGCTGCTTCGGGTTCAGCGGCGACGAGGTGGAGAAGAAGTGCCGGGTGTTGTCGGGTGGAGAGAAGGCGCGTCTGGTGATGGCGCAGATGCTCTACGACCCGCCGAACTTCCTGGTGCTGGACGAGCCCACGAACCACCTGGACATGGGCACGAAGGAGATGCTGATCACGGCGCTCTCGCGCTACGAGGGCACGATGTTGTTCGTGTCCCACGACCGGCACTTCCTGGGAGCGCTGTCCAACCGCGTGCTGGAGCTGACGCCGGACGGCATCCACAAGTACGGCGGCGGCTACACGGAGTACGTCGCGCGCACGGGCCAGGAAGCCCCGGGTCTGCGCAGCTGACGTATCAGTCGCCCAGAGCGTGGGAGCGCTCTGGGCGTCTTTGCTTCAATGGAAGCCGTCTCGGATGTCGAACTTCTCTTGGGGAGAGAAGGACTTGATCGCCATCAGGAGCATCCAGCCGGATTGGTGGAGGTGGGAGCACCAAGAACGGAAACGGCCTCATCGTGGAGGGCCTTGAACGCCGTTGCGCAGCGCGCTTCCCGGCGGAAGACCGAGATCCCGAAGTTCTCAAGTTGCTCGTCGGGGGAGAACCCGTAGGTCACCTTCCCCGGGTATCCGCCCAGTGTGGCGCCTTGTCCGAGGGCTTCCGCTTCGGCGCGTGTCATGCCATGGCGGAGTCGAGCAAACAGGGGGAGGGGAGAGGCTTGCGACGCATCCGGTAACGATGCGTCCGGTGTGGCTGGGCTCGCCGAACTCATCCGATGCCTGGTCAAAAAAATCCTGTGGCTCCAGCCAGGAGAAGCCAGGATGTCTTATGGGTTGGCATTGAAATCTCATCCATGAGGGATGCCTTCAGGGCCTGTGGTTCTTGTTCGGGCTACTTCAGGACTTCCCGCTGGATCCTGTCCACAATGGAGAGGTGCTCCTTCTCCAGGTACTCGATTCCGGCACGCTCAAACTTGGGGCGCGCAAGTCGAACGGCCTCGCGTATCGCGTCCAGTAACCAACGGACATCAGGTGTATGGACTTGTTCCTCTGGAACGGCAATCTGAAGCATGAGCGTTCGTTCCTTGCGCGAGAATTTTGCCGTGCGGACTCCCGTGAACTCTGGCTTGAGGAGAGAGCCGGGCACATGGAAGACGATGTCCAATGCTCCGGAATCGCTCTTTTCTATCGGGCCTCGCGCCTTCCCGATCAGACGGATCGCCTTTTCAATGGGGGCGTCGGCGAGTTCAGGACCGCCAAAGACGGCGCCAATGTACATCATGGGAGTCCCTTGCCTGCCCAGGGCTCATGGTTGAGTGGTCCGGGATCGAGTTCCACCATGTCACGTTCGATGTCGAGCATCAGTCGTCACCGGTTCCTGAGCTTCAAGGGCGGCTGCCGGAGGCCATGAACGCATGTGCTGAAATCAATCCTCTATATGTTCCCAGTCCGCAGCGTCCACCGAGAACTCAAATTTTGCCTGACTTATGGCCTCTTCAAGGTTTTGGTGCCATGTGTCACCGAGTGGTTCCCCGTTGACTCCCTGGCGGAACAAGTAGAGGGCGCCTTCTTCGATTGCGATTTCAATCGAAGCAACGGGTTTGCCCATTGATTTTACTGTTTTTGATTTGATGATCGCTCTGAGTTTCATGGGGATAGTGGGATGTGGTCGTTCTCAATGACTTTGCCAAAGGAGTTCAGCGCTTCGAAATGCCCATGCGGGTACGGTGTTCTCCCGCGGCCGCTCAAGTCACCGTCGGTCATCCGGACTTGCCGTAGCCCGTCTGCGGATCTGTAAACTCCTGGTGCGATGTGGCGGTAATTGGGGCCCAACCATTCTTCAGCCGCGCCTAGGAAATCGTCTGGATCGATAGGGCCGGAGTAACTACCAATGTCTCCGTATCCTTCAGTAGATGCGCTGGAGCAGGCTGGGCCAGTGCTTGTTGTGTCATTCCCAAAGTGGTTCCAGAGGAAGGCCTGGATGGGAGCCTCCAGGAAGTTCTCATTGAGCCAGGTGCCCGCGAGCCATCCGCCTGAGAAGGCGATTCCTGCTCCCGCGACCCAGTTGAGGGAGACTCCCGCCGCGACCGTCACGACGGGCGTGGGGCCCGCGAAACGACCGCTCGGGTCAATCAGGTTGACTGGATCGTTACCCACGTAGGCGTAGAGGTTGGAGTCCCCGCCCGCGAATCGGATGGGATCCTTGGCCGTCCAGCGCCCCGTTTCGGCGTCGTAGTCCCTCGCCCCGAAGCGGGTCAGCTTCGTGTCCCGGTCATGGAGGCCCCCCGCGAAGCCGAAGGGCTGGAAGCCGGGGTTCGAATCCGCGACGACATTGCCCCAGACGTCGTACTCCATGCGCTGCACCACCGCCCCGTTCCGGGTGTCGACGACGAGGCGCGGGCTTCCCAGCGGGTCCGCGAGGATGCGGTAGGTGATGCCTCCCTTGAACATGAAGTCGGGCGCATGGCCCCGCGTGGCATGGACGAAGCGGCTGACGACGTTCCCCGCGCCATCGAGCTCCGCGATGACCCGCCGCCCCTCGTAGAGGAAGCCCTGGATGAGCGTGCCATCCACCTTCTTGCCGACACGCCTCGACGCGGCGTCGAGCAAGTACTCGAGCTGCGTGCCGTCAGGGAGCGCGACATGGACCAGCCCGCCCAGTGCGTCATACGCGTACTGGGTGGTGCGTGTTCCCTCCGTGCGTGTCTGGAGGTCCCCGCCAGGGCCGTAGCTGTAGGTCCTGTTCCCAAAGGTCAGGAGCCGGTCCTGGGCGTCATGGGTGGCCGTCTGCAGCTCGCCCCGGAGGACGGAGGTGCGGTTGCCATTGGCGTCGTAGGTGTTCTCCTCCAGGAGGGCACCGTCGCGGGTGACGGACGCCAGCCGTCCCGCCTCGTCATGGGTGAAGACGTCCGTATGGGCGGTGGTCCCCTCGGTTTCAGTTCGCCGGACGATGCGGCCCAGCACGTCGCGTTCCAATTGGTAGGACAACAGCGGGACGTCCCCGGAAGCGGCGGACCAGGACTCCAACTCCCCGTAGGCGTTGGAGGTTTCAACGGTGGAGATCGAGCCGAGATGTGTCCGCGCGAGGAGCCCATTGTCGTCGCGCCGTGACAGCGTCAGCGCTCCCGCCGAGACGAGCAGTCCGTCCAGGTCATAGGCATACGCCACGGGCGTCCCGCCATTGACGGACGACGTCGCGATCCGGAAGTCCGTGTCGTGGCTGTACTGGAGCGACCCTGCCACGGCTCCCTTCCAGGAAACGCCGGTCACCAGTGGACCGTCGTGGCTGAATTCGAGCCCCACTCCTGAGGTGCTCGCGAGCGAGCGGAGACGCCCTGCTCCGTCATAGCCAGTCGTGACGCGCGTGCCCGGGATGTCCAGGGTGACGAGTCGCCCCGCGGCGTCGTAGGCGAATGACACGGCGCCGCCCGGCTGTCGGAACTCGGTGAGCGCATCATCCAGGTCGTAGGTGTAGCCAGACGCGAAGGCGCTCCCTCCAGGAGGCGCATATGACGCCAGTGCCTCCGTGGCCGTGTACTGGAACGCGTGTGAGGGCCGTCCGGGTGGCGTCACCGAGGCGGGCGAGTCCCCCGTCTCATAGGTGAATCCCGTGACACGGTTTCCAGGAAGGGTGCTGGAGGTGAGGCGACCGGCCTCGTCCCGCGTGAAGACGGTGGCGCGGTCCAGCCCATCCGTCACGGAGCGCAAGGCGCCGTCCGCTCCATACGCGAAGGTCCTCCGCCGGCTCCCCTGGACGATGGAACCGGGACGGCCCTCCTCGTCGTAGGTGAACTCCACCGGAAGCAGGCCCGGCGCCTCGGCCTTGTGGAGGCGCCCCTGCGCGTCCATCGTGAGGACCGACACCCTGCCCATGGGGCTGGTGGAAAGGAGCCGTCGGCCAGACGGCTCATAGCGGGCGGTGGTGGTCCGGCCATTCACCGTCACCGTGTCCGTCTGCGTCCCCACGTCCAGCAGCGTGCCCTGGGGCAGGAGCGTCACCTCTCGCTGGTGACTGGATGTGGAGCTCGACCCGCTCGGCAGCTTCACGGTGCGCGACGCCACGAGCGGCGACTGCATGCCCAGGCGGGGCTCCGGCGTCTCCACCACCGTGGTGACCGTGCCATCCGGTGCGGTGGAGACCGTGGTGCCATTCGGTAAACGCAGCGTCGTCCACGCCGTCCCATCCGCCGCGGTGGTGATGCGCCGCTGGACGCCTGACTCCAGGTCTTCCAACTGGTACTTCCGGGCGCGCCCCATCGCGGTGGAGAGCGTCACCGTGTAGCCGGTATCCCCCTGCGCCCGTGTGAGGGCCTTGAATCCTCCCGAGGGGTTGGAGTCCTTCGTCAGCCAGCCCTCCGGGCTGTATTCGAACAGGTGCATCCCGCCGCGTTCGTCTCGCAGGGATGAGAGCAGTCCGCCCTCCTGGTAGGTCAGGGTCACGCTCTCCCTGCCTGGCCGGGCGAGGGAGGCGAGCAATCCATCGGGCCCTACCTTCAACACGGTGCGCTGGCCGTGGGGCGCCAGGATGGCGGTGGGTGTCCCTGCCGCGTCCCGTTCAATCCGGGTGATGCGGCCATGGCCGTCCATGATGGACACCAGCCGTGCGTTCTCGTCGTAGGAGAAGCGATGGCGGACCGCGAGCGTCCAGGCCTCCAGGGTGCAGAGGTGCCGCCCCTGCCAGCCAAAGCCATACAGCTCGCTGCCGTCGGGGGAGGGCACGAGGTCATCGACCTGGCCACAGGGTGTCTCCAGAGTCCCTGCCGGATACTGGGGCGGCGCGGGCGCGGTGACGACCGGTGCCGCTGGCCCCCCTCCGGCGAAGACAAAGAGGTTGCCGTCCAAGGAGACCCTGCGGACGACGAACTGGGACGCGTCCCCCACAAGGAGGCTGCCATCGAGGGCCACGGCGAGCCCCTTGGGCGCTGTCAGACTGGCGAGGGGTCCTTCCTTGGAAGGATCTCCTCCGCATCCGCCGTTGTTGATGGCCCACGCGCTGCCATCCGGGAGGAGGCGGTGCAGAAGGCATCGGTGAGAAGACGACGTGTAGAGGCTGCCGTCAGGGCCGAGGGCAAGGCCCCAGAGTGAGCCTCGCGGGGACTCCTCGTACAGCTTCTGCCCGCGGGACCTGCTGCCGATGCGCAGCTCCTCCTCGTCCAGTGAGGAGAGCAGCGTGAACAGTCTGCCCTCCGTATCCACCTGTCGCAGACGGCGGTTGCCCGAGTCCACGAAGGAGATGACGCCTTCATGGCTCACGACCAGTGCACGCGGTGTGTCCAGGTCCGCCGTGATCGCGAGCCCGCCTTCCCTCGATGCCCCACGGGTACCCGCGCCCGCCACCGTGGAGATGATGCCGTCTGGCGTGGCGCGACGGATGCGGTGGTTGCCGGTATCCGCGAGGTAGAGGCTGCCGTCCGGTCCCACCGCGACGCCCGCGGGAGCATTCAGGTTCGCCAGGGGCGCGGGACCTCCGTCTCCACCGTCCGCCGCGAGCCCCGTGCCCACCACAGTGGAGATGCGTCCGTCTGGAGTGACCTGGCGGATGCGGTGGTTGCCCGTGTCCGCGATGTAGAGGATTCCCTCCGGCCCCACGGCCACCGCCTCGGGAGAATCCAGGCTGGCGAGGAGCGCCCTGCCGCCATCTCCCGCCGCGCCCTTCACCCCGTTGCCCGCCACCGTGGCGATGACCCCATTGGGCTTCACCTGCCGGATGCGGTGGTTACCCGTGTCCGCGATGTAGACCGTTCCATCCGCCGCGACGGCAACGCCCTGGGGCGCGGCGAGACGCGCCTGCTTCGCCGGGCCATGGTCTCCACTGAAGGTCGGCGTCGCGGTGGTCAGCACCCTGGGCGTCCGTCCCAGGGGCTCCCGCCCGGGAAGGGTTCCTCCCTGGCCCAGGTAGAGGGTGCTCCGCCACGGGTCGTAGACATGATGCGTGTCGAGGCTCCAGCCTCCCAGTTGGCTGAAGTCCGGCAGGGACACCTCCGTGGCGGTGTGGAACTGCCACAGCGTCGTGCCCCGGCCGTCAGGGCCCTCGAACTGAGTACTTCGATCTCCATACCGGGCCCAGGCCTGGTACTGATCATCCGGGCTCGCGTAGTAGCTCAACCCGTAGACGTAGCCGATCCGGATGTGGACGGTCTGTTCTCCCCACACCTGCCGGCCGAAAGCATCCAGGCCATCCCAGACGAAGCGATAGCTCTGGTGCGGACGCGGAGGGAAGGTTCGGGCGAAGTCCTGTCCCGCGACGTTCACGATGAGGACGATGTTCTTCAGGCTCGCGGGGACGTGGCCTCCGCTCAGCGGGATCCGGAGGGCCCGGTTCGCGGTGCGGGCGGCGGCCCGGTCACTGCGGTAGTGAAGTTGGAAGGGCGTCCCGGGGATGGACAGGACCTCTCCCAACGTCTGGTTCTGGCATTCGATGATGCTGCCGCTTTCACAGTCGGGCTGGGCCTCTGGTGTCTCAGCCCGTGGCTCGGGTTGCTGGGGCTCTTGCGCATCCGGTGGAGGCCCAAAAGGCCAGTTGTAGTCATACGGCGTGAAGTGCGTGATGGGCACCCGCCACAGGCTCTTGCCCACGGCATACAAGGCGGCCAGGCGTGCACGCTCCGCATCGGTGAAGCCCAAGGCGGTCAATTGCTCGCGGTCGTCAGGCGCGCCATCTCCATCCGCATCCACTTGAGCGAGCCCGTCGCGTTCCCCCACGAGCGCGATGACCCGCCCATTGTCCGAGGTGCGCCAGTGGCCCTGTTGCCGGTCGTAGTAGCCGGAGGGCACGACGAGACCCGCTGGAAACGCGAGGAAGTTGTCCACGTATCCCTGGACCGGCGGGCTGAAGCGCACCTCGGTGGCGCCTGCCTCCAGCGCTTCGTCCACGCTCAGCTCCACGGCGTAGGTGTAGCCGCTGGTGGCTGGCAGCATGCCGGGCATGGCCGCGGGGCCCTCGGGGCCCACGGTGTACTCGGTCGCGCGTACGTGAAACGGTCCGGTCAGGGGAACACGGGTCCCGTCGCGCAGGAGCATCTCCGCCTGGGTTCCGGGCGCGAACACCAGGGTGGCCTGGCGGCTGCCGGCGCTGTCCTCCACCACGCTGCCCCGCGCGACCTGGAGCTCCGTGGCTCCCGGTGTGATGGCCGTGACGCTGGAGTCCAAGGCGGTCAACACCACCTCTGGAAGGGGAACGAATTCGCGCCACGGGACATCCACCTGTCGCTGGACGGGGAGGAACCCTGGCTTCTCCACTTCGAGCGTGAGTGCCCCACCGCCATTCACTGCGAGCGAGTACTCACCTTGGGCATTCGTGAGCGTATGACCCAGTTCGGGGTGGGCAAGGACACCCATGCGGGCATCCACGATGGGCTGTCCATTCCTGCCCATCACCTTCCCGCGAATGACGCCAATCCTGCGTGTATCCAAGGCACCTTCGGCCACGCCCACCTGCACCGGGTTCGGGCCTTTGTAGAGAAACTCGATGGAGGCGCCGAAGTCGGTGGGGATGGTGCGGTCGATGGCCGAGGGAGCCTGCACCCCGCCTCCATCCATGCCGGCGTCCACTCCGCCACACGTGGCGGAAATGCAGACCTCGTCAGGGGGAGAGGGAGCATCCTGTCCGGGGCATCCCCACAGCCCCCCTGCCAACAACAGCAGGAAGCCATGCCAAGGCCATAGGACCAGCCTGGGCCGGGTTTGCTCTTGCATCCGTTCCCCCGAAAGACAGAGTCGGCCTATAGCCTGTCGGTCGTCAGCCAGGCAGGTCAACGAGGGGCTGGGATGGTTTGTTTGTCCTTACGGGACTACTTGGCCTGCCCGCGAGTCGCATCAGGCGCTGTCATGCTACGAGTGCACAACATTGTTGTGCCCCACGGCCGGCACTTCCTGGGCGCGCTGTCCAACCGCGTGCTGGAGTTGACGCCGGACGGCATCCACAAGTACGGCGGCGGCTACACGGAGTACGCCGCGCGCACGGGCCAGGAAGCCCCGGGGCTGCGCAGCTAGATGGCTCCTGCTGCCGCATGGCCACGCGGTAGTCGTCCCTAGCGCCGGCGCACTCGTTGTCGGTCAGCTTTCGATCTGCCTCGTCCAGGATGCTCATGGCTTGCCGCTCGCGAACGTGAGGATCCTGAAGGTATCGAGTCTGGGACCGAGCTCCATCATGAATCTCAGTGAAAGCCGTTTGTAATGTCGATCATCTTGTGAGGAGAGAAGGACTTGATCGCCATCAGGAGCATCCAGCCGGTTCCTCCGTCCGATGGGGCGATTTGTCTGCAGCAGATGCGAAGCACTGAGTCACTGAGGGTCCAGTCTTCGCACTGCTTTCCTCCCACCTCGCGGTTGGTGGAGGTGGGAGAGCCAAGAACGGAAACTGCCTCATCGTGGAGGGCCTTGAACGCCGTTGCGCAGCGCGCTTCCCTGCGAACGACCGAGGCCCCAAGGTTCTCAAGCTTTTCGTCAGAGGAAAACCAGTAGGTCACCCTCGCCGGGTACCCGCTCAATGTGAGGTTTTGTCCGAGCGCTTCCGCTTCGGCTCGTGTCATGCCATGGCGGAGTCGAGTCAATAGGGCAATGGATTGCATGGGCTGCGCTTGAGGGGAAGCGTTGAGTGACGCATCGGGTAATGATGCTTCTGGCGCGACCGGACTCGTCGAGTTCATCCAATGCACGGTCAAAAAACCTCCTGTGGCTCCAGCCAGGAGAAGCCAGGACGTCCTATGGGTTGGCATTGAAAACCTCGTCCAGGAAGGCCGTTGTCATGCTCTGGGCTTCCATTTCAACTTCAAGGAAGATAAGTCCTTCGAAAGATGTTTTATATGGATTTTGTGAAAACTGGGTGCTGTGCCACATCTCATGGAACAAGACTTCCTCGACGGAGTGCCCAGACCTGGGGGCGAGGCGAGTGTCGATGATGCTCACGAAGGCTTGAGGGGCGAGATATCGCTGGGTTCCGTCTGGCCGCGCGGAGCATACGTTTCCCATCCGGCGTGAATGGCCCGGAGTGCGATTCCCCTCACGATCTCGCATCTGGCTCCCTTGACTGAAGCTGAACTCATGCGGGCTGTTCTCCAGCGTGTCGACGGTGAACCGGCCCAGTTCCGTGGCCTTGATGTTGTTGAACGCGGACTGTAGCGCAGGGGCGATGGAGACGATGCGCCGTCCATCAGGATCGATGAACTGGTGGGGCTGGTTCGCGGCGTAGGCATAGAGGTTCGAATCTCCGCCTGCGAACCGGATGGGGTCCTTGGCCGTCCAGCGCCCCGTTTCGGCGTCGTAGTCCCGCGCCCCGAAGCGGGTCAGTCTCGTGTCCCGGTCGTAGAGGCCTCCCGCGAAGCCGAAGGGCTGGAAGCCGGGGTTCGAATCCGCGACGACGTTGCCCCAGACGTCGTACTCCATGCGCTGCACCACCGTCCCGTTCCGGGTGTCGACGACGAGGCGCGGGCTTCCCAGTGGGTCCGTGAGGATGCGGTAGGTGATCCCTCCCTTGAGCATGAAATCGGGCGCATGCCCCCGCGTGGCATGGACGAAGCGGCTGGCGACGTTTCCCGCGCCATCGAGCTCCGCGACGACCCGCCGCCCCTCGTAGAGAAAGCCCTGGATGAGCGTGCCATCCGCCTTCTTGCCGACCCGCCTCGACGCCGCGTCGAGCACGTATTCGAGTTGCGTGCCGTCCGGGAGTTCGACGTGCACCAGCGCACCCAGCGCGTCATACGCGTATTGGGTGGTGTGCGCTCCCTCCGTGCGCGTCTGAAGGTCCCCGTTGGCGCCGTAGCTATAGGTCTTGTCCCCCAAGGACAGCAGCCGGTCCTGGGCGTCATGGGTGGCTGTTTGCAACTCGTCTCGGAGGACGGAGATGCGGTTGCCATTGGCGTCGTAGGTGTTCGCCTCCAGCAGGACTCCGTCGCGGGTGACGGAGGCCAGCCGTCCGGCCTCGTCATGGGTGAAGACGTCCGTATGGACGGTGGTCCCCTCCGTCTCGGTCCGCTGGACGATGCTGCCCAACTCGTCGCGCTCCAGTTGGTAGGACAAGAGCGAGACGGCTCCAGAAGCGGCGGACCAGGACTCCTGCTCTCCGTAGGCATTGGATGCTTCAACGGTGGAAACCGAGCCGAGCCGTGTTCCCGAGAGCAGGCCGTTGTCGTCGCGCCGTGACAGCGTCAGCGCTCCCGCCGAGACGAGCAGTCCGTCCAGGTCATAGGCATACGCCACGGGCGACTCGCCATTGACGGCGGACGTCGCGACCCGGAAGTCCGCGTCATGGCCGTACTGGAGCGACCCTGTCACGGCGCCCTTCCAGGAAACGCCAGTCACCAGCGGACCGTCGTGGCTGAACTCGAGCCCCACCCCGGAGGTGCTCGCGAGCGAGCGGAGACGTCCTGCGCCGTCATAGCCAGTCGTGACCCGCGTGCCAGGGATGTCCAGGGTGGCGAGTCTCCCCGCGGCGTCGTAGGCGAAGGACACGGTGCCGCCCGGCTGTCGGAGCCCGGTGAGTGCGTCATCCAGGTCGTAGGTGTAGCCCGACGCGAAGGCGCTCCCGCCAGGAGGCTCATACGACGCCAGTGCCTCCGTGGCTGTGTATTGGAATGCGTGTGAGGGCCGCCCGGGTGGCGTCATCGAAGCGGGCGCGTCCCCCGTCTCATAGGTGAAACCCGTGACCCGGTTTCCCGGAAGCGTGCTGGAGGTGATGCGACCTGCCTCGTCCCGCGTGAGGACGCTGGCGCGGTCCAGCCCATCCACCACGGAGCGCAAGGCGCCGTCCGCTCCATACGTGAAGGCCCTTCGCCGGCTCCCCTGGACGACGGAACCGGGGCGGCCTCCCTCGTCGTAGGTGAACGCCACCGGAAGCAGGCCTGGCGCCTCGGCCTTGTGGAGGCGTCCCTGCGCGTCCAGCGTGAGGACCGACACCCTGCCCATGGGGCTGGTGGAGAGGAGCCTTCGTCCGGAGGCTTCATAGCGGACGGTGGTGGTCCGGCCATTCACCGTCACCGTGTCTGTCTGTGTCCCCACGTCCAGCAGCGTGCCCTGGGGCAGGAGGGTCACCTCCCGCTGGTGCGTGGACATGGAGGTGAGCCCGCTCGGCAGCTTCACGGTGCGCGATGCCACGAGCGGCGACTGCATGCCCAGGCGGGGCTCCGGCGTCTCCACCACCGTGGTCACCATGCCATCCGGCGCGGTGTAGACCGTGGTGCCATTCGGTGAGCGCAGCGTCGTCCACGCCGTCCCATCCGCCGCGGTGGTGACGCGCCGCTGGACGCCTGACTCCAGGTCTTCCAGTTGGTATTTCCGGGTGCGCCCCAGCGCGGTGGAGAGCGCCACCGTGTAGCCGGTGTCTTCCTTCGTCCGTGTGAGCGCCTTGAATCCTCCCGAGGGCTGGGAGTCCTTCGTCAGCCAGCCTTCCGGGCCGTATTCGAACAGGTGCATCCCGCCGTGTTCGTCACATAGGGATGAGAGCAGCCCGCCCTCCTGGTAGGTCAGGGCCACGCGCTCCCTGCCTGGCCGGACGATGGAGGCGAGCAATCCATCGGGCCCTGTCTTCAACTCGGTGCGCTGGCCGTGTGGGGCCAGGATGGCCGTGGGTGCCCCTGCCGCGTCCCGTTCAATCCGGGTGATGAGGCCGGCCCCGTCCGTGACCGAAACCAACCGCGCGCTCTCGTCGTAGGAGAAGCGATACCTGACCGCGAGCGCCCAGGACTCCAGGGTGCAGAGGTGCCGCCCCTGCCAACCAAAGCCATACAGCTCGCTGCCGTCGGAGGAGGGCACGAGGTCATCGACCTGGCCACAGGGCGTCTCCAGGGTCCCCACTGGATATTGGGGCGGCGCGGGGGCGGTGACGACCGGTGCCGCCGGTCCCCCTCCGGCGAAGACAAAGAGAGCGCCGTCCAATGAGACCCTGCGGATGACGAACTGGGACGCGTCCGCCACGAGGAGGCTGCCATCAAGGGCCACGGCGAGCCCCCTGGGCGCGGTGAGGCTCGCGGAGGGGCCTTCGTCCGAGGGCGCGCCTCCGCATCCGCCGCTGTTGATGGCCCATGCGCTTCCATCCGGGAAGAGGCGGTGCAGGAGACATCGATGCGAGGATGACGTGTAGAGGCTGCCGTCAGGGCCGAGGGCAAGGCCCCAAAGCCAGCCTCGCGGCGATTCGTCGTACAGCTTCTGCCCGCGTGTCCTGCCGGTGCGCAGTTCCTCCTCGTCCGGTGAAGTGAGCAGCGTGAAGAGCCTGCCCTCCGTATCGACACGGCGCAGGCGGCGGTTGCCTGAGTCCACGAAAGAGAGGACGCCTTCGGGGCCCACGACCAGTGCACGAGGTGTATCCAGTTTCGCCGCGACAGCGAGTCCGCCTTCTCCCGCATTGCCACGAGCACCCGTGCCCGCCACCGTGGAGATGATGCCGTCTGGCGTGACGCGACGGATGCGGTGGTTGCCGGTATCCGCGAGGTAGATGCTGCCGTCCGGTCCTACTGCGGCGCCTGCGGGAGCATTCAGGTTCGCCAGGGTCGCGCGCCCCCCGTCTCCGCCGTCCGCCGCGAGTCCCGTGCCCGCCACCGTGGAGATGAGTCCGTCTGACGTGACGCGACGGATGCGGTGGTTGCCCGTGTCCGCGATGTACAGCGCTCCGTCTAGCCCCACGGCCACCGCCTCGGGAGAGGCCAGACTGGCGATGAGCGCCCTGCCACCATCTCCCGTCGCGCCCTTCACCCCGTTGCCCGCCACCGTGGAGAGGACCCCATTGGGCCGCACCTGCCGGATGCGGTGGTTGCCCGTATCCGCGATGTAGACCGTTCCGTCCGCCGCGACGGCGATCCCTTGGGGCGCCGCGAGGCGCGCCTGCTTCGCCGGGCCGTGGTCTCCACTGAAGGTGGGCGTCGCGGTGGTCAGCACCCGGGGCGTCTTGCCCAGGGATTCCCGCCCGGGAAGGGCGCCTCCCTGGCCCAGATAGAGGGTGCTCCGCCACGGGTCGTAGGCATGATGCGCGTCGAGGCTCCAGCCTCCCAGTTGGCTGAAGTCCGGCAGGGACACCACCGTGGCGGTGTGGAACTGCCACAGCGTCGTGTCCCGGCCGTCAGAGCCCTCGAACCGGGTGCTTCGCTCTCCATACCGGGCCCAGGCCTGGTACTGATCATCCGGGCTCGCGTAGTAGCTCAACCCGTAGACGTAGCCGATCCGGATGCGGGCGGTCTGTTCCCCCCAGACCTGCCGGCCAAAAGCATCCAGACCATCCCATACGAAGCGATAGCTCTGGTTCGGACGCGCGGGGAAGGTTCGAGCGAAGGCCTGTCCCGCGACGTTCACGATGAGGACGATGTTCTTCAGGCTTGCGGGAACGTGACCTCCGCTCAGCGGAATCCGGAGGGCCCGGTTTGCGGTGCGGGCGGCGGCCCGGTCGCTGCGGTAGTGAAGCTGGAACGGCGTCCCCGGAATGGCCAGGATCTCTCCTAACGTCTGGTTCTGGCATTCGATGATGCTTCCGCTTTCACAGTCGGGCTGGGCCTCCGGTGTCTCAGTTCGTGGCTCGGGTTGCTGGGGTTCTTGCGCATCCGGTGGAGGCCCAAAAGGCCAGTTGAAGTCATACGGCGTGAAGTGCGTGATGGGCACCCGCCACAGGCTCTTGCCCACGGCATACAAGGCGGCCAGGCGCGCACGTTCCGCATCGGTGAAGCCCAGGGCCGTCAGTTGCTCTCGGTCGTCAGGTGCTCCGTCCCCGTCCGCATCCACTTGAGCGAGTCCCTCGCGTTCTCCAACGAGCGCGATGACCCGCCCATTCTCCGAGGCGCGCCAGCGCCCCTGCTGCCGGTCGTAGTAGCCGGAGGGCACGACGAGACCCGGTGGAAAGGCCAGGAAGTTGTCCACGTATCCCTGGACGGGTGGGCTGAAGCGCACCTCGGTGGCGCCTGCCTGCAGCGCTTCGTCGACACTCAGTTCCACGGCGTAGGTGTAGCCACTGGTGGCGGGCAGCATGCCGGGCATGGCGGCGGGGCCTTCGCTCCCGACGGTGTACTCGGTCGCGCGCACGTGAAATGGACCTGTCAGGGGAACACGGGTCCCGTCGCGCAGGAACATCGCCGCCTGGGTTCCGGGCGCGAACAGCAGGGTGGCTCGGCGGCTGCCAGCGCTGTCCTCCACCACGCTGCCTTGTGCGACCTGGAGCTCCGCGGTTCCTGGCGTGATGGCTGTGACGTTGGAGTCCAAGGCGGTCAAGACCACCTCTGGGAGCGGAATGAATTCGCGCCACGGAGCATTCACCTGTCGTTGGACGGGCAGGAACCCTGGCTTCTCCACGTCGATCGTGAGTGCCCCTCCGCCATTTACCGCGAGCGAGTACTCACCCTGGGCATTCGTGAGCGTGTGGCCCAACTCGGGGTGGGCGAGAACATCGATGCGAGCAGCCACGATGGGCTGCCCAGTCCTTCCCAACACCTTCCCGCGGATGACGGCAACCCGGCGTGGCTCCAGGGCCCCCTCGGCCACGTCCACCTGTATCGGGTTCGGACCCCTGTAGAGAAACTCGATGGAGGCGCCGAAGTCCGTCGGGACGGTGGGGTCGATGGCCGAGGGCGCCGGCACTCCGCCTCCATCCATGCCGGCATCGCCTGAGAGGCCGCCATCCGATCCGCCGCACATGGAGGAGAGGCAGGACTCGTCGGGATGAGAGGGAACATCCTGTCCGGAGCATCCCCATAGCCCCCCTCCCAACAACAGCAGGAGGCCATGCCATGGCCATGGAACTGGCCTGGATAGAGATTGCTTTTGCATCCATCCCCCGAAAGACAAAGTCGGCCCATAGCCTGCCGGTCGTCAGCCAGGTAGGGCAATGAGGGGATGGGATGGGTTGTATGTCCTTGCGGAGTGGCTCAACCTGCCCGCCAGTCGCACCGGGCCCCGTTCCTTCCGGGCCCCGACACTTTCGGCTCTCGCCGCACGGAAAAGCGAAGGCCTCCTGCCAGTCGGAGTGCCAGGAAATGAGAGACGAGCTGCTTCAGCGGCTACCCGGAGTACGTCGCGCGCACGGGCCAGGAAGCCCCGGGCCTGCGCAGCGGAGAAGTCCCAGGGGCCCCGCGAGCACGGGGCCCCACCGGGCTACTCGAACAGCTTGCTCGCGAGCCGGGCCAGTCGCTGCGCCTTGCCCCGGTACGGCGGGAAGAAGAGGTTCGTGAAGGCCGTGCGGCCCTGCCGCACCACCGCGCGCTCGTGGCTGAAGGCCTTGAAGCCCGCTTCTCCGTGGTACGCGCCCAGCCCGCTCTGCCCCACGCCTCCGAAGGGCAGGTGCGGGTTCACGTTGTGCAACACCACGTTGTTCACCACCGTGCCGCCCGCGCTCGTCTCCTTCAGCAGGCGCTCCACCGTGGCCTCTTCATGGCTGAAGACATACATGGCCAGCGGCTTGCCGCCCGCGCGCACCTGCGTCACCACTTCATCCAGTGACTCGAAGCGCAGCACCGGCAACAGCGGCCCGAAGATCTCCTCGTCCATCACCGCCGACTCCGGCGTCACGTCCGCCAGCACTGTCGGCGCGATGTAGCGCGTCTCCGCGTGCACGCCGCCGCCCGCCACCACCCGCGCTCCTCCCGCCACGGACTCATCCAGCAGTCGGCACACGCGCTTGAACGCGCCGTCATCCACCATCCGGCAGAAGTCCGGCGTCGCGCGCCGTGCCTCCTCTGTCTTCCCGTAGAAGCGCTCCAGCGCGGCCTTCATCCCGGAGAGCAGCGCCTCTTCCTTCGACGCGTGCACCCAGACGTGGTCCGGCGCGATGCACGTCTGTCCCGCGTTGAGGAACTTCCCCCACACAATCCGCTCCGCCGCCGCGTCCACGTCCGCTGACGCATCCACGATGACCGGCGACTTCCCACCCAACTCCAGCGTCACTCCCGACAGGTGCCGCGCCGCCGCCTCCATCACCCGCCGGCCCACGCGCGGCCCGCCCGTGAAGAAGAAGTGGTCGAACGGCAGCCGCAACAACGCCTCGCCCACCTCCGCGCCGCCCTCCACCAGCGCCACCTCGTCCTGCGGAAACACGTCCCGCAGCAGCTGCGCCAGGAAGCGCGCCGTGCCCGGCGTCTTCTCGCTCGGCTTGCACAGCACCGCGTTGCCCGCCGCCACCGCCGCCACCAGCGGCGACACCAGCAGGTGGAACGGGTAGTTCCACGGCGCCAGGACGAGCACCACGCCCTTGGGCTCCGGATGAACCTCGCTCTTCGTGCCCGCGAGCAGCAGCGGCGCCCCCACCTTGCGCGGCTTCATCCACGCCTTCAGGTGCTTCTGCACGTGCGCCAGCTCCAGCAGCACGGGGAGGATTTCCGTCGCCTCCACCTCCGCGGGCGGCTTGCGGAAGTCCTCGTGCAGCGCGTCCGCCAGCTCCTCACGCCGCTCCAGGAGCAGCGCCTTGAGCTTCTCCAGCCGCGCGAGGCGCTCCTTGGGCCCTGTCTTCGCCAGCTCCCAGCGGCGCGCCTGGAGGCGGTCGAACACCGCCTGCAGGTCTCCCGGGACCAGGGCCTCCTCCACTGACACCACGCGCATGCCGGTTCCTCTCTCCCTCCCCAGGACCTACTCCAGCATCCGGGTCGCCTTGGAAGCCCATTCCTGGGTCTTTCCCCGATACGGCGGGAAGAACACCGCGGCCAGCGACTTCATCCACTGAACCATCACCGCCCGCTCGTGGCTGAACGTCTTGAAGCCGTAGTGCCCGTGGTAGTTCCCCAACCCGCTCATCCCCACCCCGCCAAACGGCAGGTTCGGGTTCGCCACGTGGATGAGCACGTTGTTCACCACCACCCCGCCGGACGTCGTGTGCTGGAGCACCTCCTCCACCCTCTTCGAGTCCTGCGAGAACACGTACAGCGCCAGCGGCTTCCCGCCTTCGTTGATGTGCGCGTAGACCTCCTCGCGCCGCTCGTACGTCAGCACCGGCAACACCGGCCCGAAGATTTCCGCCTCCATGATGGGCATCTTCGTCGTCACCCCGGACAACACCGTGGGTGCCACGTACCGCGACGGCCCGTCCGCCGTACCGCCCGCTTCCACCTTCGCCCCCGCGGCGACCGTGCGGTCGAGCACTTCCTTGATCCGCCTCCACGCCGCCGGGTCCACCACCCGCGCGAAGTCCGGGCTCGCCTGACGCTCGGCCTCCGTCGCGCCGTAGAAGCGCGTCAGCACCGCCTTGAACGCCTCCAGGAACTCCTGCTGCTTCGATGCCGGCACGTAGATGTAGTCCGGCGCCACGCACGTCTGGCCCGCGTTGACGAACTTGCCCCACGCCAGCGCCTCCGCCGCCGCCTTCAGGTTCGCCGACTCGTCGATGATGACCGGCGACTTGCCGCCCAATTCCAGCGTCACGCTGGACAGGAACTTCGTCGCCGCCGCCATCACCTTGCGGCCGATGTTCGGGTTGCCCGTGAAGAAGAAGTGGTCGAACGGCTGCTGGAGCAGCACTTCCGCCACCTCCGCGCCGCCCTCGAACACCGCCACCTCGTTCTCCGGATAGATGTCTCGCACCAGCTTCGCCAGGAAGCGCGACGTGTGCGGCGTCTTCTCGCTGGGCTTGAGCATCACCGCGTTGCCCGCGGCGATGGCCGCGATGAGCGGCGCCGCCAGCAACTGGAACGGGTAGTTCCACGGCGACAAGATGACCACCACGCCCTTCGCCTCGAAGCGCACGTGGCTGGACGCGCCCTTGAGCGTCAGCGGCGTCGCCACCCGCTTGGGCTTCATCCACGACTTCAGGTGCTTCACCGTGTGGTTCAGCTCCTCCAGCGTCGGGTGGATCTCCGTCAGCTCCACCTCCATCGCAGGCTTGCGGAAGTCCTGGTGGATGGCCTCCGCCAGCTGCTCGCGCCGCGCGATGATGGCCTCGCGCAGCTTGCGCAGCCTCGCGATGCGCTCCGCGGGAGTGCTGCGCGACAGGTTCCAGCGGTTCGCGCGCTGCGACTCGAACACCGCGCGGATGCGGTCCACTTCAACCGTGGCCTGGGGGAGGAGGGACGCGACGGCTTCCAGCATGACGGGCTCCGTTTCAAGAAAGACGCAAAGGGTCAGCGGGCCTGAAGCCCGCGAAGAAGGGTGGTGATGGCCGTCGTCAATTCAGCGGTGAAGTCCACGCGCAGGGGCGCCATGTGCGGCAGCGTCAACACCTCGCGCGCCACGGGCGCGATGTCCGCCATCTGCCGCAGGCCTGTCACCAGCGCGTGCACGTAGCGGATGAGCTGGCCCGCCGTCTGGGGTGTGAGGAAGGGCAGCCGCTGCTGGAGCAGCGTTGACGTCGTCCCCATGGCCACCAGCACGCGCTCCTTGAACGCCCGCGCCTGCTCCACGGTCACGTTCTGCTCCAGCACCGTCTGCGCCAGCGCCAGGAGCCGCGTGAAGGTCTCCTCGCCCTTCAGCGAGTCGGCCACCGTGCGCGCCAACTGGTGGCCCGTCCACGTGCCGTCTTCCGCGAGGCGCCCGTTCAGCTTCGCGAACCACGCGGTGAGCAGGTCGTCCAGGAGCGCCAGGAACAGCGCCTCCTTCGTCGGGAAGTAGAGGAACACCGTCCCCTTCGCCAGGCCCGTGCGCGCCGCGACGTCCGCCATCTTCACCTCGGCGAACGACGTGGCCTCGAACAGCGCGCGCGCCGCGTCCAGCAGCTCCCGCCGCCGCGCTTCCTTGTCCTCGTCCCGCCGCGCCCGCAGTGGGACGACCCGCTTCGCGGCCAGTGCTCCCGCCATGACCCGGAGTTAAATGACCGCCGGTCACCGGTCAAGCCGGTGCCTGGGTCTCCTTCCACCGCAGGACGTTCGCGAGGGGAGGGGGATGGTGTCGTGTAATCCCGTGTGCGACGCTGGGTGACATGATGAGGCCCATCGACGCGGAGCTGCTGTCGGGGAGCGCGCTGTACCAGGAGGTGGTGCTGCGCAAGCTGGCCCACGCGCGCGAGTCGGTGTGGATGGCCACCGCCAACGTGAAGGCCATGTACGTGGAGCGCTCGAAGGGGGCCTTCGTTCCGCTCCTGGAGGTGCTGGACGGGCTGGCCGCCCGGGGCGTGGCGCTGCGGCTGTTACATGCGGAGCTGCCCAGCCGGCCGTTCCGGGCCGCGTTCGACGCGCGCTCCCGGCTGGTGAAGGGGGGCTTGGAGCTGAAGGTGTGCCCGCGCGTCCACTTCAAGGCGGTGGTGGTGGACGGCGCCTGGGTCTACCTGGGGAGCGCCAACCTCACCGGCGCGGGCCTGGGCGCCAAGGGCGACGACGTCCGCAACTTCGAGATGGGCTTCGTGACGGAGGACTTCGACACCATCGACCGGACCACCGCCCTCTTCGAGGCTGTGTGGACCGGCGCCGAGTGCCGGGGATGTCGACTTCGCGCGGTGTGTCCTGACCCCATCTTGCCCTCCGGCGGCGGACAGGCGAAGAAACGGGGACGGGACGCGGTGCGTTTGGGGAAGTCCCGCCGGCTGCGACGTCCACGGGAGGACTCGACATGACGCTGTACTTCGCGCCGCGCAGCGCGGCCGGGCGGTCCGGGCCGGGGTGACGTCTCCAACCTCCAGCGCGTGGGACGACGCGAACGCGGATGTCTGGGCCCGCCGGCGGGTCCGGCGCCGCACGTATTGGTGGTGCGCGCTGATCATCGCGCTGGGCTCGCTGGCACACCCGTTGGTCCTGGGTGGCTTCCGCGCGGATTACCTCCTGGTGAACCTGGGTTGGACCGTGTCGTTCCTCGTGCTGGGGACCGCGGTCGGCGCGGGGTGGCTGCGCCCTCCGTTCAGCGGCATCACGGCGGGCGTCGTCAGCCTGACCTCGCTCGCCGTGTGCATCCAGCTCACTGGAGGCCTGTCCAGCCCGCTGTTCCCGTCGTTCTACACGGTGCCCCTCTTCGTCGCCGTCTTCGTCCCGGGCCAGCGGCTGCCGGTGTGGTCCGCCATGGCCGGCACGTTGGTGGCGGTGCTGCTGATGATGTGGCTGGCGCACGCGCCCTGGATGGCGTTCGTCAGCCAGTGCATCAGCCTCCTCTTCGTGTTCGCGGTGTCCGCGCACGGCGCGGAGGCCTTCCGCAAGCTGCGCGCGGCCGAGCGCAACGCGCACCTGGAGCGCGTGGAGGCCCTGCGCCAACTGGCGGAGAGCGAGTCGCGCCGCGTGCGCGTGGAGCGCCAGCGCGCGGAGGTGGAGCGGCTGGTGGTGGTGGGGCAGCTGGCCGCGGGCGTGGCCCATGAGGTGAACAACCCGCTCGCGTACGTGAAGTCGAACCTGCACTACCTCCAGGAGGAATGGGCGCACGGCTCGCCCGATGACCTGGAGGACGTGCTGCGCGTGCTGGACGAGACGCAGCAGGGCGTGCTGCGCATCCAGCAGATCGTCACCGACCTGCGCCTGTTCTCGCGTGAAGCCCCCGACGAGCTGGAGTCCTGCGACGTCGCGCAGGCGCTGGCCGAGGCGCAGCGGCTGGCCTCGGTGCGCCTGCGCAGCCTGGGCGTGGTGGAGCGCGACGTGGCACAGGGGCTGTCCCCCGCGCGCGTCACGGCCCGCCACCTGGTGCAGGTGCTGGTGAACCTGCTGCTCAACTCCGCGGACGCACTGGAGGCCGCCCGCTCCAGCAAGCCCGCGCACGTGATGCTGCGCGCGCGCATGGAAGACGGCCGCGTGCGGGTGGAGGTGGAGGACAACGGGCCGGGCATCCCCGAGGCCGCGCTGTCGCGCCTCTTCGAGCCCTTCTTCACCACGAAGCCGCCCGGCAAGGGCACCGGCCTGGGCCTGGCGCTCTGCCGCGACTACGTGGCGCGCGCGGGCGGAACCCTGGACGCGGAGAACCGCGCCGAAGGCGGTGCGCGCTTCATCCTCCGGCTGCCCGTCGCCGGAGCTGCATCCCCCCCTGTCCACCGCGAAGCACCGGCGCCCGTGGACGCGAACGCGGAGCCCGCGGCCGAGTAGCCCCCTTCAGCGCTTCATCGCTCCAGCGCGTGCGCCACCTGACCCAACAGGCGCAGGCGCGGGGAGTCCAGCTTGCGCACCGTGCGCAGCAGGCGGCGCACTTCCGGACGCTCACGGTACTCCGGCGGATCCTCCGCCACCTGCGGCGCGCCGTCCTCCGTCACCGCCGCCGTCGCGCTCAGCCCGAGCAGCACGTCCGACGAGCAGCTCAGCACGAGGCACAGCTTCCGCAACGTCCGCACGCTGGGCAGCATGTGCCCGCGCTCCAGCCGCCCGTACACCTCGGTGGCGATGCCAACGCGCTCGGCGACATCGGCCTGCGTCAGCTCCAGCCGCTGCCGGGCCACTCGCACCGCGTTTCCAATAAGGGTTGCCAGTCGTTGTTCCATGGCGTGGAAAACCTGTCGAAAGAGGAGCTTCTCCCCCCGCTTTTCAGACGGAGAGGTACCGGGGAGAAGTCGCTGCCTTGCGTGACCTCGTGAGACACAGATTAAGAGTGGGGTCTGACATCCCCGGGCGTTCGGACGGGGCCCGCAAACCCTCGACAATCCGCCGTTTCCGCCGTTCCCACGCGCGCGTCTGGCAAGGCTTCCCGGGTGTTTTTGCTTGCGCGTCACGCGCGCCGAACCGGGGTGGTAGTCGGGCACGCTTCCGCCCCTCCCAAGACGTCACGGGAAGGCCTTGAGAGGTCGCCCGACGTGCCAGGTAGCTTCGTGCGATTCGCGACGACTTCGCGGGTCCGGGGAGACCGCGCGCTTCCGGCGGAAGGGGCCGGAAGCGGGGCTCGACACCCGGGTTGCTTCAGTGCTGCTTCAGGATTCGGACGGCAGCGCGGCGCGGGCCTCGGAGTACTCGCGCACCATGCGTTCGACGACGGTGGCGGCGGGCAGCACGTCCTTCACGAAGGCCACGCCCTGGCCCGCGCTCCAGGTGTCCTTCCACGCCTTGCCCTGGCCCGCGCGGAAGCGCTCCAGCGCGCTCTTGATGAAGTTGCCGTGCACGCCGGTGACTTCCTTCGTGTACTCCAGGTCCTCGGGGCCTGAGTCCACCAGCGCCTGCTTGTAGTCGGGCGCGGCGCCGGCCTCTTCCGTGGCCAGGAAGCGCGTGCCCACGTACGCGCCATCCATGCCCAGCGCGAGCGTGGCGGCCAGGTGGCGCCCCGTGGACAGCGCGCCCGCGAGCACCACCGGCACGCCCAACTCCGCCTTGAGCCACGGGCCCAGCACCATGGGGCTCAGGTTGCCCGCGTGACCGCCCGCGCCGCTGCCCACCGCGACGAGCGCATCCACGCCGGCCTTCACGGCCTTCTCCGCGTGGCGCAGCGAAATCACGTCGCTCCACACCTTGCCGCCGTACGCGTGCACGCGCTCCACGATGGGCGTGGGGTCGCCCAGGCTGGTGATGACCAGCGGCACCTTGCGCTCCACCGTCGCGGCCACGTCCTCCTCCAGGCGCTCGGCCCACTTGAGGATGAGGTTCACGCCGAAGGGCACGTCCTTCGGGAACGTGTTCAGGAAGTCCCGGTACGCCTGCGCGGTGCGGTAGTTCAGCGACGGCACCGCCCCGATGGCGCCCGCGCGTCCGGCGGCCTCCAGCAGCGCCGCGTTGGACACCAGGAACATGGGAGCGGCGATGATGGGATAGCGAATGCCCAACATCCGGGTGACCGCGGTATCGATGCGCGAAGGGGCCATGCGCGCATTGGAGCATGCGTGCGCGCGAGCGCGAGGCCGAAAAATCGGCCCGGGCGGCGTTGTCAATCACAGCGTGCCCCAGCAGGGGAAAACCCCTGGTGTTTCCGTGGTTTACGTAGCACGTAGGGCTGACATAAGGTGCCTGCCCCGGCGGCGAGCCGGGAAACCGGGGAGTCCCTTCGGTGAAGCGAACCGGGGAGCGCCGCCGAGCGCCTTCGCGGGGAGGCGAGAGCCAGTCGTGAGTGACGAGCGTCCGGACGCGCTGCTCAAGAGCGCACTCGAAAAGATCGTCTACTTCGAGGCCCGTGCGCAGCAGTTGCATGGCGAGCTGGCGTCCACGCGCGACGAGCTTTCGCACCTCAAGGAGGACCTGTCGGAGCGGCACCAGCGTGAGCTGGACCTGCGCCGGGAGGTGGCCTCGATGGAGGTGAAGAGCGCCCGCGCGCAGGCCGAGCGCGAGGAGCTGTCCCGGCTCAACCACGCGCTGCGACTGGAGCGCGACCAGCTGATGGCGAAGCTGCTGGACGCGAGCCGGATCCACTCCTCCGGGCAGTCGCGCGCCATGGCTTCGGACGATGACGACGAGCTGGGGTTCGACCTGGCGTCGTTCATCTCCCAGCTGCGCAGCGAGGTGATCCTCCGCGGGGACGTGCCGGCGATGCGCGCGCCCTTATACGGGCCGGCGGTGCCGCTGAAGTCCTCCGATCCGAACGTGCCGTGGGCGGAGCGCCCCGCGCCGGCCATTCCGCCCCGGGCTTCGACGGTGTCGTCGGCCGCGGCGGAGTCGGGGCTGTCGCCGGTGGCGCGCGAGGCTCAGCGGCTGCAGAGCGAGGGCCGCCTGCGGGTGAGCCCGGAGCAGATGGCGGAGCTGTCCGGGCATACGGGCAGCACCACGGACGAGACGCTGTTCGGATTCTCCGTGCGGGAGCTGTCGGCGGCGGACGCGGCGGCGCGGGTGCGGGCGGCGGAGCGGCTGAAGGCGCTGGCGCATCCGGCGGCGGCGCCCGCGTTGGCGGCGGCGCTGCACGCGGAGACGGACGCGACGGCGCAGGTGGCGCTGGTGCAGGCGTTCGCGGGGCTGTGCCGGGAGGAGGGCGCGTCGGTGGTGTCGCCGCTCCTGTCGTCGCCGGTGCCTGAGGTGCGCATCGCGGCGTTGAAGGCGCTGCTGGTGCTGGCCCCGAATGACGCGGCGCCGCACCTGGCGCAGGCGATGAAGGATTCGGACCGGTCGGTGCGCCGGCGCGCGTCGCTGTTGGCCCTGGGGTTGGAGGGGGAGACGGCGCGGCGGCTGGGCGAGGACGCGATCCACGACACGGATCCGGAGGTCCGCGCGCTGGCGGCGCTGGCGCTGGGCGCGGGCCGGGGCGAGAACGCTCGGATGCTGCTGCTGGGCGCGCTGGACGACGGCGAGGCGCGCGTGCGCAAGGCGGCGGCGCAGAGCCTGTCGCGCATCCTGGGGCACGACGTGTCCGCGGTGGTCGCGCTGGATGATGCGCACCGGCGCCGGGAGATCCGCCGGCTGGCGACGCTGCCCGTGAAGCCCGTGCGCGCGACGCTGGAAGTGAAGCCCGTGCGCGCGGCCCCCGTGGTCGCGGAGATGGCGCAGCCCGTGGCGGTGAATGCCGCGCAGCCTGTGACGGTGGCGCAGGTGCCGCCGGTGGCCGTGATGGGCGCGCCGCAGGTGAGTGCCCCGGTTGCGCCGCAGCCCCTCCCTTCGATTCCCGCGCACGCCGCCGTGCCGGTGTCGCTCGCGGACGTCGCCGCGAACACCTCGCAGTGGACCGCCACGCCGATGGCCGCCCCCGCGCTCGCGGTCGCCACCGTGGGCTCGGCCCGCTCCGCCCCGGTCGCGATGCACGGTGCGGCTCCTGCTCCCGCCCGGGTCGCGAACGGTGGTCCCGTTTCCTTCGCTTCGGGTCCTGCCGCGCCGCCGTCGCGCCCGGTGGCCCCCGTTCCTCCCGCCGCGCCCGCGCAGCCCGCCGTGCGGCGGACGCCCGTGCAGGCCGCGCTGGTCGCCATGGGCGCGCCTCCTCCGGCCCGGGCTCCGGCGCCTGCCGCCCAGCCGCCGGTTCCTCCCAAACGCGGACCGTCTCCCGTGGAAGCGCTGTGTGGGGCGATGTTGCAGGAGGTGCGGGTCGCCGTTCGCGGACGCTCGCTCGCCGAGCTGACGTCCGGGCTGTCCGCTCCGGCGGAGCTGGCCCAGGAGGCTGTTGCCCTGCTGGTGGCCCGAGGGGCCATCGTGCGAAGGGGGCACAAATACTTCGCCGCTTGAGGCAAGGTGCAACCCGCCCAGGCCTCACACGTCATCCGAAGGGTCGTTCATGGAAGCGCCGACGTACAGCTCGAAGCAGGTAGCCGAGATGCTCGGCGTGACTCCGAAGTCCATCCCCTCGGAGCTGCGCAAGGACGCCTACGGCCCGGAAGACGTGTGGGAGCTGCGCACGACGCTCAACAAGTTCCCGCCCACCGCGGGCCTGCGCCGGCAGCTCTTCCTCAACTTCAAGGGCGGCACCGGCAAGACGTCCCTGTCCACGTCCTACGCGTGGCGCCTGGCGGAGCTGGGCTACGCCGTCCTCCTCATCGACCTGGACAGCCAGGGCCACGCCACCAAGTGCCTGGGCTACGAGGGCGAGGACTTCGAGAAGACGCTGCTGGACGTGCTCGTCCGCAAGACGCCGCTCGCGCAGGTGGTGCAGAAGTCCACCCTGCCCAACCTGGACTTCATCCCGTCCAACCTGAGCATGTCCACGGTGGACCTGGCGCTGATGCCCATGGCCGGCCGTGAGTTCAAGCTGCGCAACGCGCTCAAGGACGTGGAGTCGCAGTACGACTTCATCGTCTTCGACGCGCCGCCGTCCTTCGGCCTGCTCAACCTGAACGCGCTGATGGCCGCGAACGACCTGTTCGTGCCGGTGCTCGCGGACTTCCTGTCCTTCCACGGCCTCAAGCTGCTGTTCGAAACGGTGCAGAGCCTGGAGGAGGACCTCAACCACGTGCTGGACCACGTGTTCATCGTGGTGAACTCCTTCAACGCCACCTTCAAGCTGGCGAAGGAGGCGCTGGAGGCGCTCCAGACGCACTACCCCGAGTACCTGCTGCCCACCATCATCCGGCAGTGCACCAAGTTCGCGCAGGCCTCCAGCGAGGGCCGCCCGGTGTTCGTGGCGGACCCCACGTCCAAGGGCGCCAACGACATCCAGGCCATGCTGGACAACGTGCTGCCGCGCCTGGTGGCCGCGCACGCCGCGGCGGTGAAGGCCGGCACCGCGACGAAAGCCGGCTGAGATTTCCCCATGAAGAAAGCCTTCGAACAGAACGTGTCCCGCGCGAAGCCGCGCCTCCGCCTGGGGGCGCTGACGGGTGCCCTCGACCCGGCCGACCCCACGGGGACCGCCGCCGCCGCGGAGCCCACCACGCCGGAAGCGACTGCGCCCGTCGCGGAGTCGCCGGACCTGTCCTCCGAGGTGCGCTCGCGCATCGAACGCCGCGCCGGCCCGCGTCCCACCGCCGCCGAGGCGATGGATGCCGCGCTGAACGCACCGCCCAGGCACACCGCGCCGCCCGCCGCCGCGCAGGGGCTGCCGGCGGTGACGGCGCCCTCGTTCTCGCCGGTGTCCCACGCGCTGTCCGCGCTGGTGTCCCCGGAGGCTCACCGCGAAGAGGAAGAGGCTGCGCCTGCGCCGTGGCTGGACTCGGACTCACAGGAGACCGCGCCCGGCTGGAACGTGGCGCAGGAGACCGCGCCCGAGGAGTCCGTCTGGGACGCGGAAGCCGTGCCGCCGGTGTCGCACCGCGAAGTGGCGGAAGCCGTCGCCGCGTCCGCGTGGAACGTGTCCGTCGCGCAGCAGCGGGAGTCCGCGGTCGAGGCCTTCGGCCAGGAGCCCCTGGGCGCCGAGCCGACGCCCACGCACGTGGAGCCGCCCCCGCCCGCCGCCGCGCGCTGGGATGCGCTGACGGCGCGTCCGGAAGCCGCCACGCACGTGGACCCGACGCGCGTGGCGCCCCTGGCCCACTCCGTGACGCACACGGAAGCGCTGCGCACCGACGTGGCCCGCGTGGAGCACCCGGCTCCGGTTGTTCCGCGTGCGGAAGCCGTCCCCGCGCCGGTGCCTCCCCAGGCGGAAGCCCCTCGCGCCGACACTCGGGGCGCGCCAGTCACCTTCGCCTCGCCGCCCCCGGCGATGGCGCAGGCGGAAGCCCCCCGGGGCATGCCGGCCACGTTCGCGGGCCCGCCTCCCGGAGTACAGTTCGATGGACGGATGGGCGTTCAGGCCCTCCGCATGCCTTCCGAGGCCGAGCCCATGACGACGTACGTTGCCGTCCAGGCCTCCACCGTCACCACCACCGAGACGGTGGCCCGACAGGAAGCCGCGCCCGCCCCCGTCGAGGTGCAGACGCCCGCGCCTCCCCGCGAGGACGACTCCGAATCCCGCCGCGAGAAGCTCAAGGCCCGCCTCAAGGCCGTGCGCGAGAACCCTCGCCCGGAGCCGCTGCCCGCCACCGTCGCGGAAGCCGGTCAGCGCGCCGTGGAGCGCATCACCCACCTCCAGGCGGAGCTCACCAAGGTCAAGGCGGCCAACCTCACGCTGACCCAGGACCTCGAGGTCGCCCGCCGTCAGGCGGAGAAGGCCACCGAGGAGGCCCGCCTCCGCATGGACGAGGCCCGCCGCCTGTCCGCGGAGATGGAGGGCCGCGTGAAGCTGCTCGCCGACCTGGAGCGCGAACTGGCCTCCCTGGAAGGCGAGCGCGACGAAGCGCTTCTGTCCCTCCAGGAGTCCCGTCAGGCCCTCCAGGCCGCGGCGAAGGAGCACGAAGCGCTGGAGCAGGTCGTGACCAGGGGCAAGGCGGCCCTGGCCGACAGCCTGGCGGAGGAGGAGCGCCTCGCCGTGGAGCTGGAAGGCGCCAAGGACGAGTCCTCCTCCCTGCGCCGCGCCGTGGAGACGCTGCAGGGCGAGCGCGACGTGCTGGCCCAGCAGGTCGCGTCCCTCACCGCCGAGCGTGCCGAGCTGCTGGAGGCGCGCAAGGCCCTGGAGTCCGTGCACCGCGCCTTGAGCCAGGCCACGGTGCGCTGAAGGCCTCCGCCTACTTCGCGTCCTTCGCCACGCCCGTGGACTTCTTCACGGGCCCCACGACGGCGAAGGCCGCGGGCAGGGCCGGCCGCTGGAGCGACGCGACGTCCACCCGCGCGAGCGGATCCGCGTTGTTCCGCCGCGCTTCGACGAGCCTGGAAATCTGCTCCCTGCGGTCCTTCGCGCTGGGGTGGTTCGCCAGGAGTCCGCCGCCCCCGGTCGTCTTGCCGAGCAACAGCGAATACTCCCCCGGGTCGTAGCCCGCGGACAGCAGCAGCTCCACCGCGAGCGCGTCCGCCGCCAGCTCCTCGTCCCGGCGGTTGCCCTTGCCGAAGGCGTCCACGGTGCCTTCGACCATCTTCCCCATCAGGCCCGTGTCCGAGTCCAGGTCCAGCCGTCCGTCCGCCCGGCTCGCGCCCACCACCTTCGAGGCCACCGTGGACACCACGGCGCCCGTCACCGCGGCGCCCTTGCACGTGCTCACCTTCACGGAGACGTACTGTTGCAGCGCGTGCTTGAGCACGATGTGGGCAATCTCATGCGCCAGCACGCCCGCGAGCTGCGCCTCGTTGTCCACGCCCTGGAGCAACCGGCGCGTGACGAACACGTAGCCACCGGGCGCGGACAGGGCGTTGAAGTTCTCCGCGTCCTTGAGCACGCCGAACGTCCAGCTCAGCTCCGGCCGGGGGGACTGCATGGCCAGGTTGCGGCCCACCGTGTTGACGTAGGCATTCAGCTTCTCCTCCGCCGCGCCTGACAGCATCAGCCCGCCGCTCTGCTGCGCCCAGTGGATGGCCAGCGCGCTGCCCAGCGCGTACTCCTCCTGGATGGCCGGCTCCACCTTCAGCTTGTCGCAGGACTCCACCTTCTCCGCCGCGGTCGCCAGCCGGTTCGCGTCCTCGCCCAGGTTCGCGGCCCTCAGGCCCTTCGCCATCTGGGCACAGGACGTGAGGCACAGCCCCAGGCCCGCCACCGCCAGCAATCCCATGCGCGAGCGCATCACTTCACCGCCTTCTTCGCCTGGGGGCCCAGCTTCGTGTTGGGCGCCACGACCGGGAACAGCCCGGCCTGCTTCACGTGCGCGTCGATCTCCACGGGCGTGACCTTGAGGGCCAGGGCCTCCAGCGCCTTGATTTGCGACACCGCGACCGCGTAGTCGCCGCCCTTCTCCTTGCCGTACTTCTCCGCGCCGGGGCTCAGCGCCTTCACCGCCGCGCCGCTGGACACGAAGGAGGCCGTATCGATGCCGCGCGTCTTGCCGTCCTTGGACACCAGCTCCATGTCGGGCGGCTTCGTGGACAGGTTCGTCTGGAACACGTAGCCGGCCTTGCCTCCGGGCTCCGTCACCTGGTGCCACTGCGCGTTCTTCGGGTCCGCGCCCTTCCACGTCACCTGCTGCCCGGGCTGGAGCACCGCCACCACGTCCGCCGTGGGCACCGCGCTCTTGAGCACGCGGGTGTTGCGCGCCTTCACGTAGAGCTTCTCGTCCTTCTTCACTGCCCACGCGGCCGTCGCCGGCAGTCCCAGCGCCAGCAGCACGACGCCCCAGGTCCATCGTCTCATCGTCATCCTCCCCAACCTGATACGCCGTCACTTCTCCAGATTTGCGACGCCATCGAACTTCTCCGGGGGCGCCTCCTGGTATTCGAGGCAGCGCTCCAGCAGCTTCGCCGTGGGCCCGTCCTCCGGCGACCGCGCGGCCTCCGCCTCCAGCACCTTCACGGCCTCCGCGAAGCGGGCCTCACGGTACAGCCCCAGGGCCTCGTGGTAGCGCGCCACCGTGTGACGGGTTGACGCGTCCAGCTGGCCCTTGAGCGCGAGCAGCTCGTACACCGTGACGGCCTCCGTCTTGCCCGCCACCCGCACCCGGTCCAGCTCGCGCACCTCGATGTGCTCGTGCGCCAATTCGTACGTGCGCGGGCCAATCATGATGACCGACCCGTAGGCCTTGTTCGCGCCCTCCAGGCGCGCGGCCAGGTTCATGCCGTCGCCAATGGCCGTGTAGCTGAAGAGCTGGTCGCTGCCGAAGTTGCCCACGAAGTTCACCGCGCTGTTCACGCCGATGCGCGTGTACACGTCCGGGAAACCCTTCTCGCGGAAGTCCACGCGCAGCGCCTCCACGGCAGCCTTCGCCGCCAGGGCGCCCCGGCACGCTCGCACGGCGTGGTCCTCCTGGGCCATGGGCGCGCCGAAGAGGCACACCACCGCGTCGCCGATGTACTTGTCCAGGCAACCGCCCTCGCGCAGCAGCGCCCCGCTCACCGTCGTGAGGTACGTGTTGAGGATGCGCACCAGCTGGCGCGGGTCCTCCTTGAAGCGCTCGCTGAAGGTGGAGAAGCCGCGGATGTCGCTGAAGAACGCGGTGATCTCCTTGTTCTCCCCATCCAGGCGCGGCAGCTGCCGTGAGCGGATCATCTGCTCCACCAGCTTCGGCTCCATGAAGCGGTGGAACGCCTGCCGGATGAACTGGGTCTCGCGGTTGGCCACCAGGTGGTTGAACGCCAGCGCCGCCACGCTCGCGCCCACGCCCGCCAGCGCGGGCATCGCCATCAGCACGTGCGTGTGCGCCGTCTTGAGCAGCAGGCCCGTGAGCACGTGCAGCCCCAGAATCAGCGCCACCGGCCAGGCCACCTCCAGCGGTGTCCAGCGCGCCGTCATCAGCAGCACCACGGACACCAGCGCCACGAAGAACGTCAACCCCAGGTCCACGGCCAGCGGCGCGCGGGTGATGAACGTGCCCGACAGCAGCGTGTCCACCACCGTGGCCTGCTTCACCAGCCCGGGCTCCGCGGCGGAGAAGGGCGTGGCCTTGATGTCGTTGAGGCCCACCGCCGTGCCGCCGATGACGACGACCTTGTCCTGGAAGATGTCCGCGGCCAGGTCCAGCTTTTCGCCCTTGGAACGGTGGATCCAGTCGTTCAGCACGTCGAAGAGGCTCACCGCCACGAAGCGTTTTTCCAGCGGACCGCCGTAGTCCAGCGCCGCGCTGCCGTCCGGGTCCACGTGCCACGTGTGCTCACCCAGGCGGAGGGTGCGGCCGGAGAACACGACCTCCTTCGCGCCCAGCAGGTCCGCCATCATGCGCACGGGCAGCGTCACGTAGGTATTGGTGCCGTCCGTGTACGCGAAGCGCGTGCGGCGCATGGAGCCATCTCCATCCGCCTCCATGTCCACCAGCCCGACCCCGTTCACCGCGCTGACCAGCGCGGGCGTCGGAGGCACCGGGTAGCGGGGCTTCGGTGTCGGCTTCGATGGCATCTGCCCAATCCTGGGCAACGGCTCCCCCTCCGCCCGACGCGCGGGGAAGGCGAGTGCCCGCGCCAGGGCTCCGGGCGTCAGCACAGGCGTGGCCGGAGCGGGTGCTTCCTTGAACTCCTCCTCTTCGGGGAAGGAGTCGTCTTCTGGAGGGCTGGCGGCGGGAGCGGCCTCGGGAACGGTCAGCGGCACGGGGGCCTGGAGGTCCGCGTGGACGAGTCGCTTCGCCGACTCGCTGGTCGACATGCCCAGGTAGAAAGGGAGGCCTGTCTCACGCAGCACCTGCGCGAAGCCCAAGTCCACGGACTCGTCGGCCGTCCGCTCGTCCATCACCGCGTCGAACAGCACGGCCCTGGCTCCTTGGGCCTTCAGCTCCTGCGCGATGCTCGCCCACAGCGTGCGCGTGTACGGCCAGTTGCCGAAGTTGATCTGGAGCTGCGCGTTCTGGCTGATTTCATCGATGGAGTCCTGGTCGATGGCCACCACGACCACCTGCTTGGACTCTTTCCGGCCACCAGTGAACCGGACCAGGACTTCGTCGTAGGCGATGTGCTCCGTGCTCTCGAGGACCTTCGCCTCCTCGCACGCCCACGCGATGAGTGTGGCTGCCAGCGCGATGCCCAGCATCGCGCGTCCGTGATGGCGCCAGCGCTCCTGGATCAGCTTCCACGTCTCACCCGCCACGGACCCTCCCCACGAGGTCGATGGCGAGACGCTACTCCGGGAGATGCCCCCTCGGCACGTGCGGGGCAGGACGGAACTGGACCTTCATCCAGGAGGACCCAGAGAGGCCTGCGAAGCAGGAGACCCGGCGAGCCGTCGCAGTCCCTGGAGGCCTGCGGGCGACGGCTGCCCGTCTGTTGCCGACGGCGCGTGGCCCACAACCTTCAACTCCATGGGACCCGAGGCGGTGACCTTCATCGCCCGCGTTTCAATGCCCTGTCCCTGCCCTGAAGGAGTCACCTCGTGGCCCTGGACCTGTTCAAAGAAAAAGGCGTCCCCGTGGAGCGTCAGGCCTTCACCTGGAAGGACCTCGTGCGGCGGCCCTACAGCAAGATGGACGACGACGCGTTCACCCGGACGCGCGTCATCCTGATGAACGGCATCGAAGCGGATGCCCTGCGCATGAAACACATCTTCGCGCGGCTCAGCCTGGAGCTGCGTCCGCACCTGGCGCTGGTGCGCCGCGCGGAGCACCACCAGCAGACGCTGGTGAACTGGCTCACGCCGCCGGACCAGAAGGTCATCGAGACCACGCTCGGCTTCGAGCAGCTCGCCATTGAAGTCACGGCCAGCGTGGCCATCCACGAGCCCGACCCCTATCTGGCCCAGACGTACCGGTTCGGGATGCTGGAGGACTTCGACCACCTGTACCGCTACTCCGCGCTCTACGATCGGCTGGAAGGCCAGGACCCCAACAACATCACCCAGTCCTATACGGACATCATTCCGGGCCGCCCCACGTCCGTGGAGCACCGCCATCCGCTGGACGACCTGCGCCGCCCGTATGACCGCAAGGCCGCGGATCCGCTGTCCAAGCTGCACGCGATGACCATCACCGCGTCCGAGTTCCAGACGCACGACTACTACATGACCGTGGGCCCCACGTTCACGGACCCCGTCGCGCGGCAGCTCTACGCGGAGATCGCCTCCATCGAGGAGCAGCACGTCACCCAGTACGGCTCGCTGATGGACCCCGGCGAGTCCCTGCTGGAGAAGTGGATGCTCCACGAGGCCATGGAGGTCTACAACTACCACTCGTGCCTCGCGTACGAGACGAACCCGCGCATCAAGGAGGTGTGGCAGCGGTTCGTGGACTACGAGCTGGGACACCTCCACTACGTGATGGAGCTGTTCAAGAGCCTGGAGAAGCGCGACCCCGCGGAGGTGCTGCCCCGCACGCTGCCGGAGCCCATCGCGTTCAAGGAGCACCGCGAGTTCGTGCGCAAGGTCCTCTCGCAGGAGGTGGACATGCGCTCCGACGGCACCGAGTACGTGGACAAGTCCCAGCTGCCTCCGGACCACCGCACGCTCGTGTACCAGGCGCAGTTGAACTCGGAAGGGTCGCCCTCGGAGACGGCGGCGGCTGGATACAAATGGAGGCCGGGTACGGAGCTCGCCGCGAAGGCGGAGCGCATGGGCTCGGTGCTGGAAGGCAGGAGGCTGCAATGAGCAAGGACACCCTCGCCGACGTGGGGATGAACCGCACCGGTATCAAGACGTCACCCGTGGACAGCAAGGACATCATCGCGGAAGCGGAGCGCGCGGAGCCCAGCAGCCCGGGTGACGCGCAGGCCATCGCGGAGGTGCGCAAGCAGTACATGCGGGAGGCCGGTGACGGCCTGGGCCGCGTCCCGCCGCCCGCGAGCCTCAAGGGCATGGCGAAGACCGCGGTGGACATGCTCAAGGGCGGCAAGCCCACCGTGCTCATCGACAAGCTGGGCGAACGGCTCGCCTTCGAGCGCACCGGCGTCCGGCTCTACGAGGGCGCGCTCTCCAAGCTGGAGGTCTTCGGCAGCTGGGAGGGAGGCCCGTCGCGCGAGCTGCTCATGAAGATCCTCGATGATGAGCTGAGCCACTTCGCGCTGCTGACGGAGGCGCTGGAGAAGCTGGGCGCGGACCCCACGGCGATGACGCCGTCGGCGGACCTCACCTCGGTCATCTCCATGGGCGTGCCCGCGGCCATCTCCGACCCGCGCACCAACCTGCGGCAGGCCACGCAGGCGCTGCTGGTGGCGGAGTTGACGGACAACGCGAGCTGGGAGCTGCTCATCGACCTGGCGCGCGGCCTGGGCCATGACACGCTCGCGGACCGCTTCACGCTGGCGCTGGACGCGGAGGCCGAGCACCTGGCGTTGGTGAAGGGCTGGCTCGCGTCAGGAGTGGCCACGGAGGCGCGTGCCCCCATGGACTCCGCGTCCGTCCCCGCGCAGCCCTGAGGCCAGCCGGGCAGGCAGGCGGACATGGCAGGCCGTTGTGCGAGGACACAGCTTGTGGGCTCGCACAACGGCTTCGCCACGTCCGGGAGGAACGACATGCAACTCAGCGAGCTGGGAGGCTCCGAGGGCCTGGAACACAATGCCACGCTCAACCGTGAATCGCTGGTGGCGCTGGGTGCCTTCAGCGCGCTCACCGCGGGCGCGGTCTTCCTCAACGCGCGCAGCACCCGCGAGGCCGTGGAGGGCCGCTGGTACAAGCACTTGAAGAAGCCGCCCTACCAACCGCCGCGGCAGGCCTTCGGGCCGGTGTGGACGGCGCTCTACGGACTCATCGCCGTGTCCGGCTGGCGCATCTGGGGCTCACCGGCGGGCGCCGAGCGCTCGCGCGCGCTGGGCCTGTGGTTCGTGCAGCTGGGGCTCAACGCCGCGTGGTCCCATCTGTTCTTCCGCAAGCGCCAGCTCAAGGCCGCGGCGGTGGAGAACTGGGCCTTGCTGGGCAGCATCGCGGCGTATACCGCCGCCGCCAGCCGCGTGGACCGCAAGGCGCCATGGTTCATGGCCCCGTACCTGGGCTGGGTGTCCTTCGCCAACGTGCTGTCGACCGACATCGCCCGGCGCAATGCCTGACGCCGGGCGCCTCCTCCTCGCGCGCTAGTGGCGCATGCGCGAGGGGGGGACCGCGTTGTTGAAGGACAGCACGGCCGCGAAGTAGCGCGCCTGGTTCTCCGAGGTGCAGCGCACCTCCTGGATGCGCCCGCCGACCTTCACCCGGACAAGCCACCCGTCGTTGTCCTGGCTGATAGGGGACTCGCTCTTCATCGTCATGTTTTCCATGGGTCTTCTCCCTCCCGTGCCCTCACATGAGCAGGGGGCGTGCCAGGGCTGGGGAGCGTGGGATTCCAGCCCTTTGCATGCAGCCTTCGTCCGGGGCGGAGAGGCAGGGCTGAAGTTCTTTCAGGTGAAGGGCGACCGCTGCTTCAGTGGAGGTGGCGATCAGGCCACACTTGCGGGAGGGCAGGCCGCACGGAGGCGAGTGTCGGCAGCGCGACGTAGAAGGTGGACCCCCGGCCCGGTTCGCTCTCCACCCAGATGCGGCCGCCGTGGCGCTCCACGATGTCGCGGCTGATGTAGAGGCCCAGGCCCAGCCCTCCGTAGGAGCGGGTGGAGGCATTGCGCGCGCGGAAGTAGCGGTCGAACAACTGCTGCTGCTGGTCCTCCGGGATGCCGATGCCCGGGTCCGTCACGGACAGCACCGCGACGTCGTCCGTCAATGACAGCCGCACGCGGATGGTGCCGCCGTCCGGGCTGTACTTGAGCGCGTTCTCCAGCAGGTTGGAGATGACCTGCTCCAGCCGGAACGTGTCGCCGTGGACGGAGACGGGCTCCCGGGGGGGCTCGAAGTCGAAGGTGTGGTTGCCCTTCTGGCCTTCCATGCCGGCGAGCGTCTGCTCCACCAGCAGGTCGAGGCGGGTGGACTCCGGGTGCAGGGACAGCCGGCCGGCCTCGATGCGCGAGGCGTCCAGCAGGTCGTTGATGAGGCCGGTGAGGCGCGTGAGCTGGTGGCGCGCGTGGCGCAGCACGCCGGGGTCCAGGTTCTCGCCGCGCTCCAGGCGGCGCTCCAGCGTGGCCAGGCGCAGGCTCAGGGGCGTCAGCGGCGTCTTCAATTCGTGGCTCGCGATGGAGAGGAAGTCGTCGCGCACGCGGATGGCCTCCTGGGCCTCGCGGTACAGGTGCGCGCGCTCCTCCTCCGCGCGTCTGCGCTCGGTGATGTCCTCGATGAGGACGCCCACGCCCAGCACGCGGCCGTCGGGAGTGCGCACGGGATAGAAGCTGCCCCGGAAGCAGCGCCGGGGGCCGGGGGCGCCCAGGTCCTCGTCGGAGACGGACTCCTGGTTCACCATGGGCTCGCCGGTGCGCAGCACGTAGCGGGGCCCCTGCTCCGCGATGGCGCCCGGCTCCCCGAGCAGCTCCGGCAGCGTGCGGCCCGGGTGGTCCTCCGCGGGGATGCCATTGATGCGCGCGAGCGTTTCGTTGACGCGCACGTAGCGCAGATTGGTGTCCAGGAAGCCGATGCCCACCGGCGCGCTGCGCACGAGCAGGTCCAGCTGGGCCAGGTTCTCCTCGCGCTCGGCCTCCACGCGGCGGCGCTCGGTGATGTCCTCCACGATGCCGACGCCGCCCTCCACGACGGTGCCGTCCTCGGAGTAGCAGGGGGCGAAGCGGATGCGGACGGGTATCTCCTTGCCGGTGGTGAGCGCGCGGTAGTCGCCTTCGTAGTCGCAGGCACGGCCGGCCAGTGACTCGCGCACGCAGGTCATGATGCCCTCGTCGCGCAGCGTGAGGAGGTTCAGGCCCACCAGGTTGCGCTTCGACGTGCCGATGAGGCCCGCGAAGCGCTCGTTGCACGCGGTGATGACGGGATTGCGGTCGAAGTGGAAGATGCCCAGGGGCGCGTTCTCCACGAGCAGCCGGTAGAGCCGGTCCGCCGTCTCCTGGTGCGAGGCCGCGTCGGGGCCGCCGGGGATGTGCTCCACCGGCTCCTCCAGCGAGTCGATGACCTCGTGCATCCGGCGCAGCGTGAAGACGATGCGCTCATCTCCGTCCAGGCCGGTGGCGCCCACGGTGACCTCCACCTGCAACTCCACACCGTCGCGCCGCCGGGCGAAGACGCGCGTGGGCCGCCCGCCGAGCGCCTTGCGGCGCGACAGCAGGTAGCGCGGCAGGCTGAGGCCATGGAAGTGGTGCAGGCGAGGCGGGAAGAGGTCGGTGATGGGCCTGCCCACGAGCTGCTCGCAGTCCCAGCCCAGCAGCCGCTCCGTCGCCGCGTTGACGTGCAGGATGAGCTCCTCGGGGCCGCACGCGATGATGGGGTCCACCGCGGCGTTCAAGATGGCTTCCAGCTCCCGTGCGGCTCCTCCGGCCATGCCTCGCTCCTGGTGGGACCCGGCACGCGTCTCTTCCGCCGCGTGGCCGGCCCTGCCGGGAGGTGGGGTCTCCCCGGCGTTGGCGGGCGCGCGTCTTGGCGCCCGTGCGCGTTCCCTTTGTCTACAGGTACACACTGTGGGCCGGAACGGCGCGGTGAAGCCGGAGGGCAGGACGCTGACAGCGCCCCTGGAGGCCGGGCGAGCGGGCGGGTACAGGAGGGAGCATGCGCGAATCCCGAACCGCCGCCGTGCTGCTCGCCGTGTCACTGCTGGGGATGGCCTGTGCCAGCACCCAGGGCACGCCGCCGGCGGCGCAGAGCCCGCTCATCCACAAGAGCGAGGCGGTGGGCGCTCCGAAGCCCGAGGCGTTGCTCGTGGCCCTGCACTTCTCCGGCTCCACGCCCGCGTTCTGGGATGAGCCCATCCAGTCACTGGGCATCCCCGTGCGCACGCTGCTGCCCCAGGGCCCGAGGCCCCGCCGTGACGGCTTCACGTGGTTCCAGGCGGACCACGAGGAGAAGACGTGGGAGGGGAAGACGGAGGACGTGGAGCGCATGGCGGAGCGGCTCGCGGAGTTGATCCGCGAGGTCCGGGCGGCGCACCCGGAGCTCCGCCGCGTCGTGGTGACGGGGTTCTCCTACGGGGGAGACCTGGCGTGGATGCTGGCCATCCGGCACCCGGAGCTGGTGGACGCGGCGGTGCCCATGGGGACGCGGCTGCTGGGCGACCCGGTCCAGGGGCAGCCTGTGTCGCGGAAGGTGCGGGTGCTCCAGGGAGAGCAGGACGCCATCATCCCCGTGCAGCACACGCGCGAGCGGGTCGCGGAGCTGAAGGGCCGGGGCGTCCCCATCGACGTGAGGACCTACCCGGACCTGGGCCACGACGTGTCGCCCGCGTTGCTCGAGGACTGGCGCGCGTTCCTGCGCCAGTCGTTGCAGGGGCAGACGGACTGAAGCCGTGGCGGCTCAGCGCCGACGCTTGGGCGGCGTGCGGCCACGCTTCGCCGCTTGCTTGCGCACAGGCTTCCGCACGGGGGCGGCCGGCTGCGCGTTCAGCGTGAACGTCTCCAGCTTCTCGCGCAGGGTGCGCGTCTCCTGCTTGAGCGCGTCCAGTTCCTCGCGCAGCGACGCGACTTCACGGGCCTGGGGCGCGCCTTCGCGCAGGGTGCGCACGGCCTCGCGGGCGTAGCGGCGGGTGCGCGGGTCGCTGAAGGTCGTGCCCTCCAGCGCGGGCAGCAGGCGACGGTCGCCCAGCGTGGAGGCCGCGTCGCAGACCGCCAGTTGCACGCGGAACTGCGGGTCGCGCAAGAGCTGCGCGAACAGGTCCACCGCTTCGCGCTTGCGGTTCGCCACCTCCGCCAGCTTCGCCACGGTGCTCACGGCCGCGCGGCGCAGGAACGCGGGCTGGCCGTACGCGGTGCGTGCCACGGCCACCGGGAACGCGGCCGGGTCCTGCGTCTCCGCGAGCCCGTCCATCGCGCTCGCGCCGATGACGTCCTGGAATGACGGCCTCGCGGTGGCGGCCTCCAGCAGGGGCAGCGCATCCGGCGCGCGCACGCGCCCCAGGGCCCGTGCGGCCTCCGCCTCCACGAAGTAGCTGGCGTCACCGGCCTCCAGCACCGAGCGCAGGCTCCCTGCCGCCTCCACGTCGTGGCGGAACTCACCCAGCGCGGCGACGACGGCGCGGCGCACGCGCGGGTGCTCGGTGGCGACCGCGTCCAGCAGCAGCGCGCGAGCCTCCGGCGTGCGGATGCGGCCCAGCGCCTTCGCGCACGCGGCGCGAGTGGCCCAGAACCGCTTCGCGTCCTTCAGCGCGCGGCCCAGCGCCTCCACCGACCGCAGGCCTCCGTCCTTCCCCAGCGCGTGCGCGGCCTCCGTGCGCGCGCGGGCCTCAGGGGCATTGGCCAGCTCCTCGCGCCACAGCCCCACGGCCTTGTCCACGTCCAGCGTGCCCAGCACGTCGCGGCGCGGATCCACGCGCACCTGCGTGGGCGCGGCGGGGCAGGGCAGGTGGAAGCGGTGCTCCGCGTCCGTGAGCTCCAACCGGTGGCGTGTGTCCTCGCCGTTCACCGTGACGGCCACCTCCAGCGGGAGGCGGAAGACAGGCGTGCCCGAATCCGTGCGCTGCGTCTGGCGCACGGTGATGCGCAGGCGCGCGTCGTCCGCCTCGTAGCGGACCTCCACCTTCAGCTCCGGGTGACCGGGGGAGAAGACGTACTGGTCGAAGACGGGGTCCAGGTTGTGGCCGGTGGCCGCCTCGAAGGCGCGCGCCAGGTCCACCGTCTCCACCACGCCGTGGCGGTGGGACGCGACGTAGTGGCGCAGGGCGCGCATGAAGAGGTCATCCCCCACGCGGCGGCGCAGCTCGTGGAGCACCAGCCCGCCCTTCTCGTAGAGGTGGCGGTCGAACAGGTCCATGGGCGCCTGGAACTTCCGGGCGACGATGGCGCGCGCGTAGCGCTCGCGCGTCTCGGACAGGTAGGCCTCCAGGTCGAGCGCCCGGTGGTGGTCGGCCTCGTCCCGGTTGTCGCCGCGCTCCTTCCAGAGCACCTCGAAGTAGGTGGCGAAGCCCTCGTTGAGCCAGCCGTGGGGCCAGTCGCGGCAGGTGAGCAGGTCGCCGAACCACTGGTGCGCCAGCTCGTGGGAGATGAGCGGCTCGGCGTTGTAGTCCAGGTGTGCCCGCGCGTCGTGCAGCACGGTGTCCACCAGCGTGGTGGCGGTGGTGTGCTCCATGCCGCCCAGGATGAACTCCGTGACGAACACCTGCGCGTAGCCGCTCCACGGGTAGGGCTCACCGGTGATGGACTCGTACGCGGAAATCATCTGCGGCGTGCGCGCCACGCACCGGAGCGCGTCCTCGCGGCGCCCCTTGGGGAACAGGTAGCGCAGCGGCGTGGTGCCGGCGGTGTCGGTGGCCTCGTCGAACTCGCCCACCACCAGCGTGACGAGGTAGGGCGCGTGCGGCTGCGCCATGCGGTGGTGCTGGGTGCGCCGCTCGCCGGTGGTGACGTCGCTGACGAGCACGCCGTTGGACAGCGACGTCATGTGCGCCGGGAAGGTGGCGATGACCTCCGACGTGGCCTTCTGCGCGGGCGTGTCCAGGCAGGGGAACCAGCATCTCGCGTCGATGTCCTGGCCCTGCGTCCACGCCTGGAGCGGGCGGTCGGGGTAGCCCGCGTCGGGGCCCCAGAAGTAGAGGCCGCGGCGGGGGCGGGCGCGGTAGGTGAGCGCGATGTCGCACGCCTGGCCCGCGTCGAGCGCGCGAGGCAGCTCCACGCGCACGTGCGCGCCGGAGTTGGAGAAGGTGACGGAGCGGCCGTCGACGCGGGCCTCGGTGACGTCCAGGTCCACGGCGTCGAAGGTGACGGTGGAAACGGTGCGGACGGCGGACACGCGGGTGGTGCAGGTGCCGGCCAGGGCGCGCTGGGCGAAGTCCAGGTCCAGCTCGATGCGCACGTGCTCGGCGCGCACGGGCCGGGGCGCGGCGTAGTGCTCGGTGGCGCCGGGCAGGCTGAACGGATGCGGGTCGGAGGACCCGGCGGCGGCGACGGGGGCGTGGCGGTGGCAGCAGCGCATAGGGGAGGGTGACTCTTTCGCAAGCCCGCCCCCGGGTCGAGCCGCTTCGAACCGTGTCTTGTCGGAATTCCTGGGCCCGGACCCGTCAGGTTGGAAGGGGAACGGGTGGGGGCCGGGGCGCGAAGGGCCTAAGATGGGAGGACCGTGCAGGCCGTTCTCTACTTCTCCGACAAGCAGGTCCGCGAGAAGCTCTTCTCGTTCGTGGACGCGGCGCAGGGGCTGCTGCTGGTGGCGGGGGTGCGCCACGGCGCGGTGATGACGCGTCCGCCGCAGGCGCGCGAGCCCTTCGCGGCGCTGGAGGACCTGTTCGGGCACGTGCTGTCGCAGGTCATCGTGGCGGACGAAGGCACCACGGAAGGCATGTGGAGGGATCCGCTGGGGGACCTGGGCGACCGGCTCTACCCGGAGGACAAGAAGCGCGCCTACGCGGCGTCCACGGGCTACGTGCTGCTGGAGGACGGCAAGCCGCGCGCGGTGGTGCGCAAGCACGCCAGTCCCGCGGAAGACCTGTGGTTCCTCCAGGAGGCCCTGAGCCGCCTGTCTCACAGCATCCCCGCGCCCGACCCGGAGAAGCGCCCCGGCCACCGCCGCCCGGAGCCCGCGCCCAGGGCCCCGCCGCGCTACGGCCCCGCGAGCGACAGCGGAGCGCCGGAGGAACCCGCCGATCCCTGGCGCCGCTCCAGCACCCGAGGTGACGCGTCCTCGCGAGGCAATGCGGGGGCCCGCCCGGGTTCGGGCAGGGCTCGCTCGGCGCAGGCCGACGAACCCACGCCCCCGCGCGGCAGCCGTGCCGTCGCGCCCGAGCCCGAGACGAAGGACCCCTGGACGGTGCTGGGCATCGAGCGGGGGACCCCCAGGGACGAGGCGCGCAAGGCGTTCCGCACGCTCATCGCGCAATACCACCCGGACAAGGTGGCCCACCTGGCGCCGGAGTTCCATGCGCTCGCCGAGCGCAAGACGCGCGAAATCCTGGACGCGTGGGAGGCGCTGGAGCGCGACGCGGGTTAGTGCACCGTGCGGCGCGGCTTCGTTCGCGAGGCGCGCTTCAGCCGGGCCTCCAGGTAGTCCTTCAACACCACGGCGTTGTTGTGCTCGGTGTCGCGGGCGCCGTAGAGCAGGGTGACGCGGCCCTGGCGCGCGGCCTCGAGCAGCGGCTCCCACGCGTCGTGGTGAGCATCCAGCTCGCGGGTGTACCGGCGCCGGAACTCGTCCCAGCGCGCCACGTCGTGGGCGAACCACCGCCGCAGCTCCGTGCTGGGTCCCACCTCGCGGGGCCAGCCGTCCAGGTGGAGGTCCGCCTTCTTGCGCCCCCGAGGCCACAGCCGGTCCACCAGGAAGCGGGTCTCCGCCCGAGGGTCCGAGCCGTGCTCGTCATAAACGCGCTGGAGTCGAATCATCGTCGCGAGCCTCCGAAAGGACACGCTGCCCACGCGAGGCGCGCGCGGGGAGTACCCGGCGGGGACGCGGCGGCCCGCTTCTCAGGTCACCAGCGCGGGCGTCGGAGCCTCCAGCCGGAAGCGCGCGATGAGCGGCACGTGGTCTGACAGGCCGTGGAAGCGGCTGGTCAGGTCTCCGAAGGGCCGCGTCTCCGTCGTGTCCAGCCAGCTCACGCCGCCACCGGAGAACAGGTGGTCCAGGTGCATGCGCATGTGCATGAAGCCCGCGGTGGGGAAGGCGCGGGACAGGGTCGGGTTGATCTGCCCCACCGACGCCTGCGCGCACGTCAGGTGCGCATCCCCCGTGAGATAGCGGAACACCGGCGACGACGGAGGCGAGTTGAAGTCCCCGCACACCACGAACGGCTCCTCCTTCGCGTGCAGCCCGATGAAGCCCGTGAGCTTCTTCGCCTCGTGGAGCTGGTTGACGCCGCAGCCCATCTTGTCGCGCGTGGCCCAGAACTCGCGGGCGAACGGCGTGGGCAGGCTCAGGTGCGTGTTGAAGATGTGGAACGCGCGCTGGTCCGAGCGGCGCAAGACGCGCATGTGCGCGCAGATGCGGCTCTGCTTGCGCTCCTTCAGGCCTTGCACGTGGTGGTGCGTGATGTGCTCCGGCGCCTCCACGTTGTGCCGGTCCACCTGGAGCGTGCGCGTGTTGACGAGCATCGCCAGCCCCGTCGTGTACAGCGACAGCTCACCCACCTTGTAGTGGTGCGCGCGGAAGTAGAACGCCTCGTAGGGCATCTCCCTCCCCTGGAGGGCGAACGTCTCCTCCACGCGTTCCATGAAGGCTTCCAGCTGCGTCTCACCCGGGCGGGTGGGCCGGTGGACGATGTTGCTGCGCAGCGAGGAGGTCTCCACCTCCTGGAGGCAGACGACGTCCGGCAACGGGTCCAGGGTGGCCAGGGCGGCCGCCACCCGGCGCTTGGGGCCCAGGGTGCTCGCGAGCCCCCTCAGCATGTGGCCGAAGTAGCGGACGTTGTACGTGACGATGCGTAGCGCTGACGGCTCCATGTACGGACGCCACCTCCCCATGCCTCGCGGCGAAAAATGGGAAGCCCCGGGACAAACGTCCAGGCCTCCCCGCTCTCTTCACCATGGGATGCGTTCGCGCCATCCGCGATGTGCCGACAAGCGGACGCAGGGCTCGTCCGCCCGCCTGCTCACGGAGCGGGCTTCACCCGCACCATCGTGTCCAACAGGTGCTCCAGCGCGCGGTCCGGGTCGTCACACAGGCCCGCGTGTACCGGGCCCGTCTGGAGCATCGTGCTCCGCGGCGCCACCAGCCAGTGCCAGCGCTCCTTCTGCGGCAGCCGTCCAATGGGCCCCGCGTCCTTCCCGCCCACGCACACGCGGCGGAAGCTCTCCAGGTGGCCCGCGAGCAGCTCCACGTCCGCGTCCGGTGACAGCGCCTTCAGCCGCGCCACGTCCAACTCCACGCGCGCCCCCAGGAAGCGGTGCTGCACGCAGAAGAGGACGACGCCCACGTTGATGAACTCCTCGCGCTCCACGCGAGGCACCAGCCGGATGATGGCGTAATCAAACGAGCTGGGCGTGGGCACGCGTCGCCTCCTCGATGAACCCCGGCGCCGCTTCCAGCCTGCGCATCAGCCACGTCACGTACGCCGCGCGGTGCTCCGCCGTGGACGCGAACGCGGGCTCCTGGCCCAGCCACGCCTCCGGAATGGACCCCACGATGCGCTCCACCACCTCCCGCGTCACCCGCTCGCGCAGCAGGTCCCCGGCCTCCGCCAGCCCGTGCGCCCACGGCAGCAGCACGTGGTCCTTGATGGGCGCGAACCGCGTCTGGCTGCGCTCCTCCCATCCGTCCCACGAGTGGTGGAAGTACATCGCCGCCCCGTGGTCGATGAGCCAGAGGTTGCGGTGCCACACCAGGAGGTTGGGGTTCTTCGGCGTGCGGTCCACGTTCGTCACGAACGCGTCGAACGCCACGATGGCGGACGCCACCTGCGCCTCCGGCACCGGCACCGCCAGCGGGTCGAACGTCACCGAGCGCGGCAGGTAGTCCAGCGCCAGGTTCAACCCCGCGCTCGACTTGAGCAGCTCGCGGATTTCACTGTCCGGCTCGTTGCGCCCCAGTGACACGTCCAGCTCCACGAACACCAGCTCCGGAACGCGCAGGCCCAGCACGCGAGCAATCTCTCCCGCCAACAGCTCCGCGATGAGCGCCTTGGCCCCCTGGCCCGCCCCACGGAACTTCACGACATAGAGCCCCGCGTCGTTCGCCTCCACGATGGCGGGCAGCGAGCCCCCTTCGCGCAAGGGCGTCACATAGCGCGTGGCGGTGACCGTCCTGAGCATCACTCGTCCTCGACAGTTCCCGGGCACTCCGGGGGTGGCGGCTGTACCACGGCCCTGCCCGCCGGGGAACACGCCACACCCCCATCCACCTTCCCCGCGCACCGCCGATTCAGTTGCGCGCAATTAAATTGTGCACTATATATTCCCCATGTCGACGGATGACTTCCTCCGGCTGGACCTGCAGCTGTGCTTCCCGCTCTACGCGGCGTCGCGCGCGATGGTGCAGGCCTACACGCCGCTGCTGGCGAAGCTGGGGCTCACCTATCCGCAGTACCTGGTGATGCTGGTGCTCTGGGAGACGGACGGGGTGACGGTGAAGGAGCTGGGGGAGAAGCTGTACCTGGACTCGGGGACGCTCACGCCGCTGCTCAAGCGGCTGGAGACGCAGGGTTTCGTGCGCCGCGAGCGTTCCACGGAGGACGCGCGGTCGGTGACGGTGTCGCTGACCGCGCAGGGAAAGGCCCTGCGCCGCAAGGCCGCGTCCATCCCGGAGGCCATCGTCTGCCGCACCGGTTTGACGCTGGAGGAGCTGTCGCGGCTGCGCCGGGACATCCAGCGGCTGTTCGAAAAGGTTTCCTCACGCAGCGCTTGAGACACACGCGGTTTCCAACCACGAAGTCACGAAGGAGCAACACCATGGCCCCGGTCCAGATCTCGCCGCTCTACTCCACCACCGCCATCACGCACGGCGGCCGCAACGGCAAGTTGCTCCTCGAGAACAGCCCGCTGGACGGCCTGGAGCTGGCCATGCCGAAGCAGCTGGGCGGCTCCGGCAAGGAGACGGCCACCAACCCCGAGCAGCTCTTCGCCGCGGGCTTCTCCTCCTGCTTCGAGAGCGCGCTGCGCCTGGTCGCGGGCAAGGCCGGCAAGAAGCTGGATGAGAAGGCCGGCGTGAAGGCCACCGTCACCATCGGCAAGACGCCGGACGGCGGCTTCGGCCTGGCGGTGGAGCTCACGGGCATCCTCCCGGGCATCCCCCGCGAGGAGGCGCAGAAGCTGATGGAGGCGGCCCACCAGGTGTGCCCGTACTCCAACGCCACGCGCGGCAACATCGAGGTGAAGGTCTCCGTCGCGGAGTAGTCCTTCACGGCTGGCGGAGGCAGGGCTAGACCTTGCCTGCCTCCACGACGCGCACCGTCTCCGCGCCGTCGAAGCGCGCCTCGAAGATGGGCAGCCCCTTGGTCAGGCTCTTGCGCGGATGGCCCGGCCCTGCTCGGCGACGAACTGCACTGGCACCCGAGGCGTCATCGCGCCGCTGGCGCGCAGCTCCGCCTTCCATTTGCGCTGGAAGAGGACGGAGCTCGCGGGCTCAGGTGGCGGAGTCGGCATGGGCGCTCGGGGTGGAGGTTGGCAGGAGCGCCAGCAGGTTGTTCTGGATGCTCTGGCAGATGGTATCGAGCGGCAGGTCGTTGTCGTCCGTGCCGAAGGGGTCCTCAATCTCGACGCCAATCTCTTCGATACCAAAGAAGACATACGCGACGAGGAACGTGGCCAGGACTGTCACCCAGCCAAAGGTGTCCACCAGCGCGAAGGGTAGGGTGAAGCAGTAGAGGATGAGCGCGCGGCGCACGTGCAGCATGTACGCGAAGGGCATGGGCGTGCGGTGGATGCGCTCACAACCCCCCAGGTAGTCGATGAGCTGGTGGACGTTCTGGTCCAGCTGCATCTGGACGTACTCGGGATAGAGCCCCTGGCGGCGGCCCTCGTCCAGCACGGCGGTCATCCGGCGGGCCACGTTGAGGGGCACGTGCTGGGCCTTGAGCGCGTCCGCCACCTCCCCGGAGGGCAGGGTGTCCGTGTGGGGGCCCAGGTGCCGCTGCTGGCCGCGCAGCCACGCGGCGGTGGCGAAGGGGAACATGGCCGTCCAGCGCACCAGCGTGACGAACAGCTCCGTGCGGCCCAGGAAGGGCTCTGACGCGCGGACCAGGTTGCGCGTCTCGTTGACGATGCCGCCCCAGAGCTTCCGGCCCTCCCAGAAGCGGTCATAGGAAGCGTTGGTTCGGAACACGAGCAGGAGGCTCAGCGAGATGCCCGCCAGCGTGTGCACTGTCGGGGGCACGCCCACGTCGCGCACGTGCTTCGAGAAGCCCACCACGGCCGCGGCCCAGACAACGCATATCAACACTCGGCCGACGATCTCCTTCACCATCGAACCGCGCAGGTAGTGGAAGTAGCTCCACCATCGATGCGGGTCATACTCAACCATGTAGGGGATACCCTCCGGAACGGGAGGCGCATGCTAACCGCACCGCGACGCGTCGCGGGCAGTGCTTTGCGAGATTGCGGATGCCAGACGCTTCGGGTGATGGCCGGGCGTCGGGGGCTTCAGCTAAGGAGGAAGACGGTCCGTCCACTCCCTCGTCAAGGAGGCGTCTTCCATGCGCCGTCACCTCACGCCCCTGCTGATGTTCCTCGCCGCCACGGCGAGCGGTTGCAGCTTCCTGCGCACGGACGTCCTGCTGGACACGCTCAACACCCCGGACTCGTCGAATCCGAAGGACGTGCCGGTCCGGGTGCCGGCGGTGGAGCGTGTGGCGGGGCTGACGCGCGCGCAGCTGACGGACTCTTATGTGGACCCGGCGCGCGCGGGCGCGTGGATGGAGGCGCTGGGCGCGTCTCCGGAGGCCGTGCTGGACATGTCGGCGTGCCTGGTCCAGCACGCGGGCAACGACTCGGCGTCCTGCTATGAGAACGACGCGCGCACGGGCTACGTCGACCGGACCGTGAAGGCGTCGGCGTGGGGCGTGCCGATGCCCGCGCAGTCCCTCCCCGTGGCGGCAGCGGCGGCGGAGGAGGTGGACGCGGAGCGCTTCCTCGCGAACGCGATGGGCATTGGTCCGTCGCTCGCGGCGTTGCAGCAGTCGCTGGAGGTGCCGTTGACGCGCGAGGTGCTCGCGCAGGGCATCCAGCGGGGCGCGGCGTCCGCGGCGGCGTACGTGCGGGCGCGCTCGTGGCGGCGCGACCTGCAGCGGCCCAGCAACGCGGTGGTGCTGAGCGGCGGCGGGGCCAACGGGGCGTTCAGCGCGGGGGCCATGTGGCGGCTGTTGGGCATCCTGGAGCAGTGCCGGGGCAAGCCGGCGCCGGAGGGGTGCGGAGACGCGCGAATCGACCTGGCGGCGGGGACGAGCACGGGCGCGCTCATCAGCACGTTGGTGGACCTGTTCCACACGCCGGGCCAGGAGGCGAACGCGCGGCGGCTCTTGCTGGGCAACTACACGTGCACGGTGGAGTCGGACCTGTACTGCGTGAACTCCACGTGGCTGTGGAACCTGGCGGAGGACACGCGGGGCCTGGTGAAGTTCGACGGCATCTATACGAAGCTGGATCAATTCATCCAGCCGGCGATGTTGCACAACGGCACGGAGCTGGTGTCGGTGTCGGTGGATTTCCAGACGGGCGACGTGTTCAGCGTGAGCGACCAGGACCCGGCGGACTTCAAGCCGGGCGCGTCGGACCACCTGCGCAAGGGCGGGATGATTCACGCCATCGTGGCGTCCATCGCGGAGCCGGTGCTGTCGAACCCGGCGGGCAAGCTGCCGTCGGCGGCGGGTGACCGCACGGGGACGTACTACGACGGCGGGGTGCGCTCCGGGCTTCCACTGCTCCAGGCGGTGGAGCGTGGGGCGGAGCGCGTGCTGGTGATTTCGACGGGAGGGATGAACCCGTCACCGGCGATGGATCCGAAGAACGCGATGAGCGTGCTGATGCGCACCATCGATTTGTTCGTGGCGCAGCCGCGCGTGGCCGAGGTGCAGCAGGCGGAGCTGCTCGCGGTGACGCGCCGGCTGGGCGAGTACAACGTCTGCACGCTGCGCGGCGCGACGGAGGACTTCTGCCGCCGCAAGGGCACGGGCTTCCAGCCGCAGATGGTGGGGCCGGGGGCGGGGCAGGCGGTGTGGATGGGCTCGGCGCGCTTCGACCAGGTGGCGAGCAGCTGGCGCAGCACGTGGATGTTCAAGCCGGAGTCGGGGTTGGCGACGGCGAGCGGCTACTCGTTCACGCCGGAGGTGATGCAGCCGCTCTTCGTGGCGGGCGTGGAGTCCATGCAGAAGCGCTGCAAGGAAGTGCTGTCCCTGTTCGACATCCAGGGCACGCTGGCGGCGCAGGAGTGCGCGCGCCAGTTGGTGGAGGTGGCGGACGAGGCGCGCGAGGCGCTCCCGTCCGTGGCGCAGTGCCGCGCGGACAAGCCGGAGCGCCGCACGTGTGACTGACGCGCGCTACCTGCCGCCGTCGATGACCCACTTGCCCCAGCCGGCGAGCGCGGTGCCGTCCTCGGGCACGCGCTTGCCCTTGGGCGGGGAGCGGTAGACGGCGTCGGCGAGCGGGATGAAGCGGGCCTCGTCCGCGAGTCCGTTGAGCGCGGCGCCCCAGGGGTCGGCGGCGTAGGTGGTGACCTGCACGCGGCGCTCGGCGCCCTCGCCCGCGGGCGCTTCGAGGACGAAGGCGGGGATGGGGTGCTGGGCGACGGTGAACGTCTCCCGGCGCGGCGGCGCGGTGCCGGCGGCGACGGGAGGCCACTGCTGCGGCTGGCTGATGGCTTCGCTGACGGCGGCGAGCAGGGCCTCTTCCAGGGGCTGGGGCTCGGCGTCGCGGAAGTCGGCGCAGGGGGCGTCGCCGGTGGGGCCGGTCAGCTCCTTGCGAAGGACGAAGCCGCGCTCGGCGCCCAGGCAGACGCGGCGCACGGAGGGCGTGCCGGAGAGCTCTTGGCGCACGTCGTACCAGGTGCCCGGGCCCCAGGGCCGGTCGAGCACGGGCACGTTGCCCGCGGCGTCGGAGCCCTGGCGGAAGGACACGAGCGTGAGCTGCTGGCTGCCGCTGGCGCCGAAGCCGGAGAGCGTGGTGCTGGCGTCGAGCAGGCCATGGGTGAGGTACAGCGGGCCGGGCTCATTGGCATAGAGGCGGTTGTGGAGGGGGCCGTCGCTGGGGCGGCGGTCGTCCAGGAAGCGGCGGGCCTCCCAGGTGCGTCCGGCGGCGGTGGTCTGTTCGGCGGAGCGCTGGCCGCGGTGCTCTTCCTTCCAGGGCTGCGTCTCCTCCATGCGCATGGGCAGCACGCGAGGCTGGGAGAGGCGCGGGTGGGCCAGGGGCTTGCCCTGATCATCCGTGAAGGTGACGGTGAGCCACGCCCAGGGCGCCTGGACGGAGACGACTTCCAGCGTGACATGGCCGGCCACGCCCACGCCGGTGTCCGCGCCAGGGCGGCCCCGGTGGGCGGAGAAGGCGTACTCCACGCGGTCGCCCACGCGGGCGCGCTGCCACGGTGAGGGCGTGGCGTCCGTGTTGGGAACTCCGGCGTCCAGTACGGAGGCCTCGGTCGGAGCGGAGGCGTCGGGCTGTTCGGTGGCGGTGGTGCCGTCGGAGGGGGAGACGGCACGAGGCTTCATGCTCTCGCAGCCCGTGGTCAGCAGGAGCGCGGAGCACAGCAGGAGGGGAGCGCGGAAGAGGGGGCGTCGCATGCGGTCGCTAGATACACGGAGCGCCGCGTGGAGCCGCGTGGCCGGTGGGATTGCGTGCGGGAGGAGCGTGTCCTTCTCGACAGGACCCGCCGTGTCGGGTCCGTCCCAGCAAGTCACCCCGCAGGCCGAACGCCCGACGGCCCGGTCCCTTTGCATGGCCGGGCTCGATTGACACTGTCAGACGCCGCGCCGATATTATCACCAGGAGATGGTGATGATTTCTGGCGCGCATCTAGAACTGCGTCCCTGGCGCAGGTTGAGCGTTGAGGAACTCGCGGCGCTCGCGGAGGTTCCGAGCCGGCGCATCTGGCAGGAACTGGAGGAGGGCATCCTGCCCGGCCGTGCGAAAGGCCGTTCCAGGCACTGCTTCGGGCCTCGGGACGTCTTCTACTTCCGCCTGGTGCGACACCTGGAGAAGGCGCTGACGTTGAGCCCGAGTGTGCGCCGTGAACTCCATGAGGCGATTGCCGGCGTGCATGACGACCGCGAGTCGCATGCGTCGCCGTGGCGCAAGACCGACACGGGATGGGAGTTCACCTCCGTCCAGGCGAGCTTCGACGCCCGGCAGCCATTCGCTGAATCGGTGAAGCAGGTGCGCCTGTTCATCCACGGCAAGCGGCGCATCGAGTCACGCCCGGATGTCCTGGGCGGCGAGCCTGTCTTCAAGGGCACGCGCATCGCGGTCCGGCACGTGGGAGACCTGCTGTTGAAGGGCGTGCCGCGAACCGAGGTCAGGGAGGACTTCCCCCGGCTGGATGACGAAGACCTCGCCTTCGCGGTGCTCTTCGCGCAACTTCCCCGCCCGCAGGGGCGCCCGCGCAAAGCACTCGTGTCTCGTCGAGAGGGCGCCTAGTCTGCCTTTTCGATGAAGTTGCTGGTCGATGAAAACCTCTCTCCCAGGCTCGCGGTGCGTCTCCATGCCAAGGGCTTGGAAGCCGCGCATATCGTCCACCTGGGAAAGGCCGGCCTGACGGACCCCGAACTCTGGCGTCTGGCATTCGAGCGCAGCGAGGTGGTCGTCACCACGAACGTGGGAGACTTCATCGTGCTCGCGCGGGATTGCGAACTCCACGCGGGCATCATCGCCTTCCGCGTGGCCGGGCTCAGTTCCGAGGAGCAATGGAGGCATCTGGAGCCTGTCGTGGACCACGTGCTCCAGCAGCAACTGGATCTCACCAACAAGCTGGTCGAGGTGTGGGCAGTGGGTGAGTTCACCGTCAGCGACCTTCCGGGGCCTTGACCTGGGATTCCTCCAGCCACGTGCCCCAGCGGATGAGCCGACTGTCGGAACGGTATTCGCGCGCTCCTCCTTCGGACTGTCGGTACACCCCTTCCGAGAGCCGGTCGAAGCGCACCTCCATGGGAAGCCCCTGGAGCACGGGACTCCACAGGTCCGTGGGATAGCTCCTGGACCGCATCCAGGAGGAGCCACCGCTTTGATAAGCAGGGGCTTCTTCGAGGTACGCCACCACGGACGCCTGTCCCAGTTGGACCCGCACCTTCCTGGGGAGGGGGGCTCCGTAGTCACGAGGCGGCCAGGTGGGAATGTAGACGGACTTGTTGACGAGGCTGATCAACGCATCCTCCAGCGCAACGACCTCCGCGCCCTGGAAGTCATCACACCGGACTTCGTCCTGCGGTTCTCCCCAGGCCTTGCGCAGCAGGTAGCCCTGTTCCGCGCCAAGACAGACACGCTTCCTGACGTCACCCCAACTGGCGCGCTCCAGTGTCTCGTACCAGGTGCCCGGGCCCCAGGGGTTGCCCATGACAGGAGGGGTTCCCTGGACCGTGCCCGAGCCTCGCTGGAACGACACGAGCGCGAGTTGATGGCCCGCGGACATGCTGTAACCCATCGAGGAGAAGGAGACCTCGAGCAACCCGTTGGTGAGATAGAGCGGCCCGGGAGTCGTGGCGTAGAGCCGGTGCTGCGTGGGGCCGTCCCCCGGAGAGTCGTCGCGGGCAAGCCGTCGGGCGATCCAGTGCTGACCGGCAGCGAAGGCCCAGAGGCGGGTGGTGCTGGTGCTGCCATCCTCGATGGGGTCGGGAGGATTCTCTGGGGCCTGGCCCATGCGCATGGGCAGCACGAAGCCGTGGCTCAGGAACGGATGCGGATGGGGTTGGCGGTCATTCCGGGTCACCCGAATGAAGAGCCAGACCCAGGGGGACCGGACAGCGATGACCTCCACGAAGAGCTGGCCCGCCGAAGCGCTGGTCCCCCGGCGCGAACCGACCCGGTCCGCGTGGAAGGCATATTCCACGCGGTCGCCCACGCGCGCGTCCTGCCAGGACGTGGGCGCTTGGCCCGAGGTGCTCCCCCGAGGAGCCTCCGTCACGGTACTGACGCCCCGCGGCCTGGATGTCCCGCAGCCCATGAGCAGGACCAGGGCCCCCATGGCCCACGCGATGAATCCCTGGCGAAAAGACTGTCGTTGCATCTGGCGGACGCCCCCTGTCTGCCATTGACGCACGGACCGGCTTCCGGCGCCAGGGGCCTGACAGCAATGGCGCTACTCCACGGAGATCTCCCGGTAGACCACGTCACTGGGGCCCAGCCGGTTCACGGTGTCGACGAAGCGCTCGGAGACGACGATGCGGGTGGTGTCCTCCACGCCGAAGAGGTCGAGGCCTGCGGGAATGGATTCACCCAGCAGCCAGCGCTCCGGTGGGAGTCGGAATCCGTGGCTCCCGCAGTCATCGCAGGTGGGCACCCGGTCGCGGTCCTGGATGCATGCGGGATGCAGCTTCACCAGGGGACGCGCTTCCAGTTCGTATTGCGGCAGCTCCTTCGTGCGGCGGTTCCGCAGCTCCGCCCGGACCGGGATGATGCCTTTCAGCCCTGCCTCTTGAAGCGCTGCGAGCGTGTCCTCACGCACGAGGACCTGCCACGAAGGCATCGCGGTGACGGGGCCGAACCGGCCCATCGCCGTTCCCACGAGCGGTCCCAACCTGCATCCCGGCTCAAGCTGAATCTCTGGGGGAACGAAGGGGAGGACCAGGGCCTTGCGTCGCTCATACTCCGCACGCGTCTGCGGCCAGATGCTCTTCAGTTCATCCTTTTCGGGCAGGGTGGACAGGTCCACTGACGGGTATGCCGTCATGACTCCCCAGGTCTCACAGCGTTGGCAGAGGACGCTTGGCAGGAACCATTGGCGCTCGGCGCGGTAGGACCCACTCCAATGGAAGGAGTCGAGGTCCCTCGGTGTGGACACTTCGAAGTAGCGCATCTGTCAGTCCCCTACCGGGATGGGCGCGAGGTCCACCTGCTGCCAATAGGTCATGGTCAAACCAAAGAGACCGTACTTCTGAATCATCAGGGAGGCGTAGTCGAAGTGCTGCTCTCGGCTTCCCCTTTGTCCCTGGTCGTCAATGAAGATTTGCCAGTCCTGGTTCCAGGGACCGCCGCCTGCTCCACGGTGGATGCGCCTATGCAAGTCCGCATCGATGGCGATGACGTACTGATGGATGTCGATCAGCTTGGCATCGAAGTGGTTCTTGAACGCCTGCGGGAAGATGTGGTGCCGCTCCTTGGGCCGTTTCGCCCACTCCTCCATTGCCTTCTGCCGCTTCACCTCGCTGGGCAGCTGTTCACGCGGATACCAGTGGAACACCATGACGGGCATCGCATCGCCCGGAAGGCCCTGCGCACTGCCCCACGTCCGCTGTGGCCCACTCCCGGGTGCCACGAACACCGGCGGCGCGACTGCGCTCCGCGTGCGCACCACGCGACCCGGCTCCAGGTCCTCGCACCGGAACAGCGCGCAGGTCCCATCCACGCACCAGGGCGCGAGGCACTGGTCCTCGTCCCCATCCGCGCATTCACTTCCAGTCTCCGCCTCCGCCCACAAGGCCTCCGGCGAGAACGCCGGAGCAGATGACGTCGACGCACAGCTCCAGAGCAGCCCCAGCAGCAGCCAACGCAGTCCGCGCATGCATCTCCCGGGAATGACGCTCCGTGGAGCATGCCAGGATCGCCACCCCCACCCGGAGTGGAACCCCATCCCCCGGCACTGCTAGACCATGGCCCACAGTCACACCTCACCCGGAGCCCCACGCATGCCTTCGCCCCTGTCCATCCGCCGTGTCGTCCTCTACAAGCACGGCGTCGGCTACTTCGAGCGCCGGGGGAAGGTGACCGGCAGCGAGACCGCGCACCTGGACTTCAAGGCGAGCGACATGAACGACGTGCTCAAGTCCATGACCGTGCTGGACCTGAACGGCGGCTCCGTGTCCGCCGTGAGCTACGACTCCACCAAGCCCCTGGAGCAGCTCCTCTCCGAAGCCACCATCCGCATCCCTGAACACGGCAGCCTCACCGCGCTGCTCGGTCAGGTGAAGGGCGCCCGCGTCCGTGCCCGCGTCGGCGGCGCGCAGGTGGAAGGCGCCATCGTCGGTCTGGAGTCGCTGCCCGTCGTCCAGGGGGAGGCCAGCGTCGTGCGCCCCTTCCTCACGCTGCTCGTCGGCGCGTCGCTGCGCACCTTCGACGTGCTGGAGCTGGGCGAGCTGGAGTTCCTCGACGAGGCCGTGCGCAAGGACCTGGAGTTCTACCTGGCCACCGTCATGTCCTCGTACAAGAAGGACTCCAAGCGGCTGTCCATCCTCACCGCCGGAGAGGGCTCGCGCGAGCTGTTCGTCAGCTACGTTCTGGAGTCCCCCGTGTGGAAGACCAGCTACCGCATCCTCCTGGATGAAGGACAACCGCCCCTCCTCCAGGGCTGGGCCATGGTGGACAACACCGGTGACGAGGACTGGGTGGACGTGGAGCTGTCCCTCATCGCCGGCCTGCCCGTGTCCTTCGTCCACGACCTCTACAACCCCCGCTACATGCGCCGCCCCGTCGTGGAGGTGCGCTCGGAGACCGGCGTCGCGCCCGTCATCCCCGAGGAGGCCTACGAGAGCGCCCCCGCCGAGCCCATGATGGAGTCCGCGGACGACGGCTCCTTCGGCTCCGCGGACATGGCGTCCACCATCATGCCCGCCATGGCCGCGCCTCCGCCGGCCCCCCGCATGATGCGCGCCAAGGGCGGCCCGATGATTGGCGGCAGCGGACGCGGCGGCATGCGCGAGGCGCTGGAGCAGAGCACCGCGGTGACGACGCTGACCAAGGAGGTGGGCGACCTCTTCGAGTACGGCGTGGACCGCCCCGTCACCGTGCACCGCAACCAGAGCGCGCTCGTCCCCATCGTGCACCGCCCCTTCGAGGGCCGTCGCGTGCTGCTCTACAACCGCTCCACGCGTGAGAAGAACCCGATGTCCTGCATCGAGTTCAAGAACACCACCGGCCTCACGCTGGAGGGCGGCCCCGTCACCATCACCGAGGACGAGACCTACGTGGGCGAGGCGATGCTCGACACGCTCAAGCCCGACGACGTGCGCTTCGTCCCCTACGCCGTGGAGCTGTCCTGCGCCATGTCCGTGGAGGAGGACCAGGAGGATGGCCCGGTGTTCCGCGCGCGGCTCAACCGGGGCACCCTGGTGGTGGAGTTCTTCCACCAGCGCCGCACCAAGGTCCTCGCGCGCAACAAGGCGAAGCGCCCCCAGGTGCTCTTCGTGGAGCACCCGCGCACCGGCTGGGAGTTGAAGGACACGGTCGCCCCCGCGGAGACCACGGATGGCTTCTGGCGCTTCAAGCGTGAGCTGGCCCCGGGCACCTCCGACACGCTCGTCATCACCGAGCGCACCAAGGGCCACCGCCAGTACTACCTCGGCAACCTGGGCCTGGAGGAGGTCACGTTCTTCCTCGACTCGCGCTACATCGATCCGCGCGTCGCCCAGGCCCTGCGCGACGTGGTGGCCATGCGCGAGAAGCAGTCGAACGTCGCCCGCGACATCCAGCGCCTCAACGAGGAGCGCACCCAGCTCTTCAAGGACCAGGAGCGGATCCGCTCCAACATCGACTCGCTCAAGAGCGGCGCGTCCCAGCGCGAGCTGGTGGAGCGCTTCGTCACCAAGCTCAACGCGCAGGAGGACCGGCTGGAGAGCATCGGCCGGGAGCTGGAGCGACTCGAGCTGGAGCGCACCCGCCTGCAGGCGGAGACGAACCAGCGCATCGAGTCGCTCTCCTACGAGGCGGACCTGTAGCTACTTCGCGTCCGCGCGGAACACCTCGCGGCCCGCGACCACCGTCAGCCGGACCTGCCCGGTGAGCAGGTCCGCCGGGGGCGCGTCCACGGGGTCCACCGACAGCGCCACGAAGTCCGCGTCCATGCCCGGCATCAGCCGGCCACGCTGTGCTTCCGCGAAGGACGCGTAGGCCGCGCCCACCGTGAAGCCCTCCAGCGCCTCTTCACCGCTCAGGCGCTGGTCCGGGTGCCACCCGCCCAGGGGCTGGCCGCTCGGGTCCTGCCGCGTGCGCGCCGCGTACAGCCCCGCGAGCACGTCCGGCCGCTCCACCGGGAAGTCGCTGCCCAGCGCCAGCACGGCGCCCGCGGCCTTCAGCTTCTGCCACGCGTAGGCGTTCTGGATGCGCTCCGCGCCCACGCGCTTCTCCGCCCACGGCATGTCGCTGGTGGCGTGCGTGGGCTGCACGCTCGCCACGAAGCCGTTCGCGCCCAGCCGGGTGATGTCCTCGGCCGTCATGATCTGCGCGTGCTCCACGCGCGGACGCGCGGCCTTGGTCCCCGTGGCCGCCAGCTCGCGCGACAGCGTGTCCAGGAGCAGCGTGTTGGCGCGGTCGCCAATCGCATGCGTCGCCACCTGGAAGCCGCGGCCCACGAAGGCGTGCACGCGGAAGGCGTACTCCTCCGGGGACAGCAGCAGCAGGCCGCGGTGGCCGGGCTCGTCGCTGTAGGCCGCGCCCAGTGCCGCGCCCCGGCTGCCCAGCGCGCCGTCCAGGGTGAGCTTCACCGCACGCATCGTCAGGAGCTTGCCCTGGAAGGGGCCGTCCTTCAGGTACTGCACGCGGTCATCCGTCTGGCCATCCGCCATGGCGTAGACGCGCAGGGGCAGGGTGCCCGCCTTGTCCCAGGCCTGGAACAGGCGGAACGTGCGCAGGTCCATGCCCGCGTCGTGCACGCCGGTGAGGCCCACGCGCGCGCAGTGCTCCAGCGCGGACCGCATGCGCGCTTCGTGCTGCTCCTTCGTGGGCAGGGGCAGCGCCTTCAGCGCCAGGTCCATGGCGTTGTCGATGAGCACGCCGCTGGGGTCGCCCTCCGGCAACCGCTGGATGGTGCCGCCCTCGGGGTCCTTCGTGTCACGGGTGATGTTCGCGCGCTTGAGCGCCGCGCCGTTGAGCCACAGCGCGTGCCCGTCGATGCGCCACAGCACCACGGGCGTGTCCTTCAGGTGCTCGCCCATGTCCGCGAGGGTGGGGAAGCGCGGCGTGTCCCAGTCGTTCTGGTCCCAGCCCTGACCCACCAGCCAGTCACCCTGGTACGCGGTGGCCGGAGCCTTCTCCAGCCGCTGGCGCACCTCCGCCAGCGACGCGGTGCCCTCCAGCCGCACGCCCGCGAGCGCCTGGCCCAGCCCCGCCAGGTGCCCGTGCGAATCCGTGAGGCCCGGGACCACCGTCGCGTCACCCAGCTCCACCACGCGCGCGGTGGCGCCCGCCGCGGCGAGCACCTCCTCGCGCGTGCCCACGGCCAGCACCTTGCCGTCCCGCACGGCGAGCGCCTGGGCCTCCGGCTTCGCGGCATCCAGCGTGCGGATGCGTTTGGCCACGTACACCGTGGGCGCGTCCGCGACCGCGTGCTCCGCGGGCGTTCCCTCCGGCACGCGCCGCGAACAGCCCGCGCCCGCACACAGGACCAGCGCCCCCAGCATCCAACCGAGACGTCCTCGCATCATCCGCGCACCCGCCATGACCGTTCGTTCGCCCGGGCAGGAAGGTCCCGGGACATCGCGCGCGGCACTCTGACGCACGCCCCGCGCGACGGCCAGTCCCGCGAGTCACCGCTGGCTAGCGCCCCACGCGCAGCGTGTATGTGTAATCAATGGGCGTGCCGAAGGGCGCCAGCGCCTGCACGCGCACCACGTGCTCCCCCGGGGAGAGCTGGAGCATCAGCCACCACCCGTCCGTCACGCCGCGCTGCTCGCCTCCCACGAGGCACGGGTCCGGAATCTTCCCCACGAGGCTGGGGTCCGCGTCGAAGGTGAACAGGCCGCTGGTGTGACGGTGGCGGCGGGTGTCCACGCGCCGGCCATCCACGGTGACCACCAGGTCCTGCGTGCCGTTGTTGAAGTCGAGGGCGCCCTGGCGGAGGAAGTCCTCCAGCGTCTGGCCCGGCGCCGGTTCGAAGGCCGGGTCGGGACACGGATAGTCATTGATGATGACCCACAGCGGCACCAGCACCGGCCGGTTCCGGGGCACGCGGCAGGTGCGCTGATACGTGGTGTCCAGGTCGTACGTGGGGACGAAGTAGACCGGGCCGTCCTGGTCCTCGTCGCAGTCCTGCTCCAGCCGCAGCATGGGGCTGCGGTCCGCCGGCACGCGGAAGTGCCAGCGATACCACTCCTTCGCCCACGCGGTGATGGGCCGGCCGTACACGCGGGCTCCCGGCGGCAGCACCACCGCGCCCCAGTTCCGTGCTTCCAGTGCTTCATCGGAGGAGGCGGCGGGCTCCGGCGCCACCTCGTCTGGCATTGCGTCTGGCGCGCAACCCATGAGCCATCCCGTGAGCACCGCCACCGCGATGATGTGTCTCTGCATGTGTGGACCCCTCCTTGTGAAGAGGGCTCCAAACTACGGATGCGCGGGCGCGCGGGATTGTACGTGCTTGCGCGGTCCACGCCCCGCGTGCGCCGCGGCCCGGTACTCGCCGGGCGTGACGCCGAGGGTGCGGCCGAAGTGCTTGATGAGGTGGCTCTGGTCCGTGAAGCCAGCCGCGAGCGCGACCTCCGCCATGGGCAGCGCCCCCGCCAGCAACTCCTGCGCGAGCCGCAGCCGCAGGGACCGCTGGAACACCTGCGGCGTCTGGCCGAACTGACGGTGGAACGCGCGCACCAGGTGCCACGGGCTGAGCCCCGCGACGCGCGCGAGCATCTCCAGGGAGAGGTTGCGCGTGGGGTGTGACTCCAAGAGCTCCCGCGCCCGCTTCACGCCCCGCGCGCACGGGATCGCCCGCTGTCGGTGGGGCAGGCCCGCGTGCCGCCGCAGCAGCGCCACCAGCAACCCCAAGAGCCGCTCCTCGCGCTCCAACCGGGAGACGCCGCCGCCCTTCAGCGCGTCGAAGGTGACGGTGAAGCGCTCCAGCAGGGCCGCGTCCTGGAGTACGGGAGACACGAAGCCGGGCAGGGTGCCCGGGGGCGCACCGGTCTCCTCCGCCGCGCGGATGAGCAGTGAGGGCGGGATGTAGAGGATCCGATACGCCCACCCGACGCTCGAGTCCGCCTCGCGGCCCTCGTGCATCTCTCCAGGCGGCACGACCAGGAAGCTGCCCACCGAGGCCACCACCCGCTGCCCCTGCAGGTACAGCGACTCCGCCCCCGCGTCATAGGCGCACAGCGAGAAGGCATCGTGCGAGTGCTTGGGAAAGGTCCATCGGGTGTAGGCCGCCCGGTGAAGCTCCAGCCCCGGCACCTCCGGGGCTACCCAGAAGCCGTCCTGCTGCTTCGTGCGTCGCATGGCTCCCCCCCGCTGGCGTGCGCCCTTCCTGGGGAGGAAACGCACGGCGGGTGAAGGCATATCGGACGGACCGGGACACGCGGCCCCGGAGGGCGTATGGAAAGGCGGGTGAGCACCGTTACCCCTCGCGGCATCTGTTTCGACCTGGACGGCACGCTGGTGGATTCGTTGCCGGACATCATCGACAGCTTCCTCCACGGCTTCACGCACCACGGCCTGCCCGCGCCCTCCGTCGCGGAGGTGCGCGCGCTCATCGGCCAGCCGCTGGAGGCCATGTACACGCGCTTCGCTCCGGAGCACGCCACCACGCTCTGCGTGGCCTACCGCGAGCACTACCCGCTGAACTTCCACCGGCGCTCCCGGCCCTTCCCCGGCGTGGAGCGCGTCCTGCGCACGCTGCGCGAACGGGGCTACCTGCTCGCCGTCGCCACCACCAAGCGCGGCGACATGGCGCGGCGCTTCGTGGACGCGATGGGGCTGGGCGGCCTGCTGCACCACGTGCAGGGCACGGACGGCTTCCCGCACAAGCCCGCGCCGGACGTCATCCACCACGCCCTGAAGGCGCTGGGCACCGGCGGCCTGTGGATGGTGGGAGACACCACGCTGGACCTGCACGCGGGTCAGGCCGCGGGCCTCAAGACGTACGCCGTCACCTGGGGCACGCACGCCCACGAGGAGCTGGCCACCGCCACGCCCGACGAGCTCCAGCCGGACCTGGAGCGGCTGCTGCACCACCTGCCGCCGCTCGTCTGACAGCGTGGCTGGAGTCAGGCGACCCCAGGACCCCAGCATCGCGCTTGATTGAAAGGTCGTGACCATGAGGCGTCTCCGCGCTTGCGCCGCACTTCTGCTCTTTCTCTCGGCCTGTGCCACGTCGGCGCCGAGCCGGAATGAGCTGACGGTGCGTAACCCGAGGCTCGCCAACCTCCAGCGAGCAGCGGAGCTGCCATGGACTGACGGTGGACGGTGCGTCGTCCGTGAGGCTGAACAGCCTTGGCCCGTGTTGGTGGAGAAGTGCTATCGGACCCTCGACCGTGACCGGATCGAGTTCCACGACACCACGGGAAGATGCGCGGTCGCCTCCGCTGACGCCGCTGCCGTTGGAATCGGGTTCTGCGTGCTGGCGGCTCCTGAGATTGCCGTGGGCGCCGTCATCGTGCTGGGTGTGGTGGTGGTCGGCGTCGCCATCAAGGAAGCGATGGATGCCTATGAGCTCCGCCACGCCTACCCCGAAGAGGCAGGGACCTCACGAGGAACGAAGGTGGCATCCCGGGAAACCGAAGCGCAACGCAAGCCCAAGCTGAAGCCCGAGCCAGCGGGGCAGGACTGGCAGCCCCCAGTGCCGCCTGTGCCCGTGGACCGGACGGGACGCGCCAGTTGCGAACCTGTTCCGGTGCCCCACGCGGGCGAGGACGACCCACATAATGAATGTGCCGACAAGTTCCCACCCAACCGTTACCCCGGGATGGACGTGCTCGTTGGCGGAGTGCGCTTCGATGCGCTGCAAGTGGGCGTGCGCAAGCTGTGGGAGATCAAGACCCATCGATTCGACACGTACCCTGGCTTCATCCAGCGGCGGGAGATTGAGAGGGAGTTGGAGCAAATACAAAAGGAGCGAACTGCTGCTGCGGCATGTGGATATGACTTCGCCATTGGCGTGAGCACCCAGGAGCACAAAGACGCGCTTATCGAAGTGGACTTCTCACTGGATGTCGTCGTCACGGGGTGCAAACGATGACCAGGCGTAAAGCCCTCTCCCTCATTGTTTATGCGCCTCCGCTTGTAGGCCAGGACGGCCGCACGCTCGCCATCGTCCGTGGGATGGAGAAGGCGCTTCCCGGCCTGCGCCTGGAGTGGGAAGTAGGCAAAGGAGTGCGCCCCATCGCATTGCCGCAGCGCGACGCGTGGCTCGCGGAAAGGACGCAGGACGGGAGATTCCCTCTTCTGTGCAACGGGGATGAGCGTTACCCCGTGACGGTTAACGGGAGGGGAAGACCTGGACTCCTCAGCCCAGGCAGTCAGTCCCTGTCTGAAGTGCATGCAGAACTGCCACTGGACGAGCCCGTGCTCGCGGCAGCGGCGGCTTTGCTCGAGGGCGTGGCTGAGGGTGCGTGCTCGTTCTGGGGACATGCGTCGCCGTATGGTTACGGTTCGGAAGTCGCGCCGCAGTTTCGCCGATCGTCTCAGGGACCAGAGTGTTCACCCCGTGGGCTGCCCATGATCAACCTGCCAGAAAAGCTCCCGGCGCCTGAGATTCCCTGGTTCCTCGGGTGGCTGAACCATTGGTCTGCCGCTGCCGCGCGGGCCATCGGGTTCCCGGATCCGACCCGTGACGCCGAGCTGCTTTCACGGGCTCGGCGCACGGCATCGGGCGGCTGGGTCGTGCAGCTCACCGATGCGCCGCTCGACCTGGACAAGCCCGCCCACCTGGACACGCTCAAGCGGACCTACGAGCGCTTTCCGGAGATCGGCGGACGCGCAGCGCCTTGACCCGAACGCACTCCATCAGTCGAAACCGCGTCCCGAGCCCTTGAGAACCAGACAGCACTCAGGGCGTGAGAAGAAATGAGCCTTCCGACTCGTCGAACCAGCCTTGCGCTATGGCGAGCAGGAGGTTGTGGGCGACGAGTGCGAGCAACCACGCGGCTTCGGCTCGCTTGCGACCTCGTACGTGA
>NZ_RAWF01000089.1:0-34142 GCF_003612075.1 Corallococcus sp. CA041A | reverse complement strand
CAGGGAGGACCGCTGACCCACCCCACCGGGCGGGACTACATCTTCTAGAAGGACGTCCAGCCATCGCTCCCCCTGGTGACCAGGGGCATCCGGAAAGGACGTGGGCCGGCCCGTGCTTCGACTTCTCTTCGCCCTGATGTCGCTGCTCCCCTACGGCTTGCGCCGCCACGTCGTGCGCGGCCTGATGCACGGCGTGTGGGGACGGCTGTCCCACGCGAAGGTGTACGGCCTGAAGGACCTGCCGGACGGCCCCTGCCTCTTCATCTGCAACCACCTGTCCAACGCGGACGGCTTCACGCTCTACCGGGCGCTGCGTCCCCGGCGCATCGTCTTCCTGGCGGGCGTGAAGCTGCACGGCACCGTGATGACCCGGCTGGCGGCGGAGACGATGGACACCATCGACATCACGCCCAACTCGCCGGACATCGAAGCGCTGCGCCGCTGCGTGGAGCTGCTCAAGGGCGGCCAGTCCGTCCTCATCTTCCCGGAAGGGGGCCGCAGCCGCGCCGGAGGCCTGCTCGAGGCGAAGAAGGGCGTGGGGCTCATCGCCAAGCGCGCGGGCGTGCCCATTGTCCCGGTGGCGCTCACGGGCACGGAGAAGCTCATGCCCATCAACGACTCCGACATGGGCGGCGAGCGGCTCTTCCACGCGGATGTCACCGTGACCTTCGGGCCCGCGTTCCGCATGGCGGACCTGGAGCCGGAGGTGTCCGGCTCCTCCGACACGCGCCAGGCGCTGGTGGACGCGATGATGCGCCGGGTGGCCGCGCTGCTGCCGCCCGCGTACCAGGGCGTCTATGCAGGTGGCCCGGAGCCGGTGGCCCCCACGGCTCCGCCCTCCGCCGTGCCGCCCTCCGCGTAGTCCGCGTCACGCTGTACGAAAACGGCCGCGCGGGCGGGTGCCCACGCGGCCGTCTGTCTTCAGGCCATCCCGGTTACTGGAGGAACGCCTTCTTGACCTCGGTGAGCAGCGGGTTGGTGCCCGTCGCGGGGTCGGTGCATCCCTGGTTGATGGTCCAGATGATGGTGCCGCCGTAGCCGTTCGCCTTGGCGTACTGGCCCTTGGCCTGGATGGCCTCCGGACCGTCGTACGTAATCCAGCGCACCGTGCCGTCCTCCACCGGCGTGTTGAACGTGACGTAGTTGGCCTGCGCCGCCGCGTCCCACTGGAGCGTGCCCGTCTTGGAGAGCGCCAGAATCTTCTTGTACGTGAAGGAGTTGTCCCCGCCCACGTAGTCGGACCAGTCCGTGAAGGGCTGGCGCGGGCCGGTGATGTGCCGCCACGCGAGGCCGTAGAACGGGATGCCCATGCCCAGCTTCTCCTTGGGGATGCCCGCGGCCACCCAGGCCTTGAGGCTGGACTCCACGGAGGTCGGGTGGGTGCCGGACTCGCCCTTGAGCGCGGACGTGAACCACGAATCCCAGCCGCCCCAGACGCCAATCATCTCGTAGGACATGACGTTCACCTGGTCCAGGTACTGGGCCAGCTGCGGGTACCACTTGAGCGACGCGTCCGTGGCGAAGTTGTTGTTGATCCAGCCAATGGGGAACGTCAGCAGCATGTTGGGCCGCACCTGACGCAGCCGCTGCACCAGCGCGAGCAGGTTCGGCTTGTCCGCCTCCTCCACCGGCTCCCAGTCGATGTCGAGCCCGTCGTAGCCGTGGTCGTCCATCGTCTTGAGCAGGTTCTGGACGAACTTCTCCCGGTTGGCGGAAGAGGCAGCGCCCACCCAGTTGGCGTGCTCGCCCGCGCCGCCCACCATGATGATGGCCTTGCGCCCCGCCGCGTGCGCGCGGGTGGAGAGCGTCTTCGCCATGGCGGAGCCATTCGAGTTGTCGAAGATGGCGTCCACCGTGCCGTCCGTGTTCGGCGTCACGCGGCCCACCATGATGTGCGTGAGCGCGCTGAAGTCCACCTTCTCCGGCGGGTAGTCATCCGCGTTCCAGCCCGTGTAGTAGCCGGACACCCACTTGTTGGTGTTGCCCACCGGGCCCGTCACCACCACGTCCGCCGTGGCCTTCTTCGTCGTGTCCGCCTTGCTCGTGGCCACGACGTGGTAGGTGCCCGCCGTCTGGGGCGCGGTGTACGTGCCGCTGGTGGTGACGGTGCCGCCGGTGGCGCCTTCCTGCACGCTCCAGGTGACGGCCGTGTTGGTGTTGCCCGTCACCAGCGCGGTGAAGGTCTGCACGCCGCCTCGCGACAGCGTCACGCTGGCGGGGGTGACGCTGACACTCACGCCCGTGGTGGAGGTCCGCTTGCCGGACACCGCCGCGGACTTCGCGCTCTCACCGACCGCGTTCAGCGCGGTGACGGCGTACCAGTACGTCGTGTTCACGGCCGCGCTGGTGTCCTTGTAGGACGCGGCGGTGAGCGCGGAGGAAGTGAGCCGCGTGTACGTGCCCGTCTGAGACGTGGCGCGATACACGTGGTAGCCGGAAGCGCCCGTCACCGTGCCCCAGGTGAGGGCCACGTCCGTGGCGGAGCCCGTGGCCTTCAGGGCCGTGGGCGCGGAAGGCGCGGTGGTGCCCGCCGCCAGGCGCACGTTGTCCAGGTACATCACGGGCAGCGAGCGGCCCGCGTTCTCCATCACCACCAGGCCATCCAGCGTCGTGTTCGCCGCGCCCAGCGTGGAGAGCGGCATGCGGCACAGCGTCCACGTGTTGGCCTTCAGCGTGCCGCCCGTACAGGTGGGGTTGAGCGCCACGGGCGACTTCGCCACGCCGCCCACGCTCGCGTAGAGCGCCAGCGCGGGGTTGGTCGTCGCGCCGGGGTTCACCTGCAGCTCCACGAAGCCTTGGCCCGTGGTGGGCACGCCCGCGTGGTGGAAGTACAGGCCCGTCCAGGGGCCGAACGTCGCGGAGATGGAACGGGTGCCCGCGTACACGGGCCTCGTCGCGCTGAGGCTGTGCGTCGCCCAGGACCAGTCCTGCCAGCCCGAGCCGAGCGCGTCGTCGAACATCGTGGTCGCGCTCGCGAGCGCGTCCCCGGAATTTCCCAGCGAGTCGTCGTCGCCCGCGGTGGACGTGAAGTCCGGCGCGCCACCGCAGCCGGTGTGCATGGCGCCCAACGCCACGAGGAACCCAATGAGCTGCCTTCTCAAGTTCTCTCCTGCTGCCAGGTGAAAAGGGCGGGGCCGGGGGAACCGCATTCCCCTGCCCGCGGCGCGTGGCAGGGGTCCCCCGGTCGCCCTGTCGCCGCGCCTGGATTGGCGGGCGGGGGAGGGGGGACCTGGCGAATCGCAGGGCGAGAAACACCGCGATTCATCGTCTGTGTTCAAGCCATGGGGTGGGGTGTTTCGGCACGTCGCCAGGACGGCAGGCTGCTGTGTCAGCGGCGCGGCGGGCGTCTGGCTTCAGAGGGAAACACGCCTGGTGACGGCTGGGGCGGGCGGGCCCTTCCCACGCCTGGAGGCGCCACGGGGGCGCCTCCAGGGGAAAGCAAGCCGTGCCGTGATGGGTTCGGCTTCAATCCTTCACAGGCAATGGAACACGGCCTTCATTCCTGCCCAGCGACGTGAGGAAGCTCCACGCACTCGTCTCCCCGCCCAGGTACGTCTGGAAATGATTCTCCCCGGGGCGGTAGAGGTTCGTCTGCTTGAGCCGCTCGTGCAGCGCGGGCAGGTGGTAGTAGGGCACGGACGGGAAGAGGTGATGGGACAGGTGGTAGCTGGCGTTGAAGGGCGCGATGAAGAAGCGCTCGAACCAGGTGGCGGCCGCCACGTCCCGCGTCTCGTGCGTCTCATCCGGGGTGGCGGCGGTGAAGGGGTGCTCCACCACCGCGCGGATGCGGAAGGCCATCATCATCAGCGTCAGCGACGGGATGGACCACAAGAGCAGGTAGTGGAGCCAGCCGCCCGTGAGCGTGAGGAAGGTGATGAAGCCGGTGAGCCACAGCGCGTAGCGGATGTGCTCCGCGCGGGACGGCGGCGGGCCACCCTTGCCCATCGCGCGGCCCGTATAGGACCAGGGAATCATGATGCGCACGTGGGACGGAGTGAAGAAGCCCACCATGTCCCCCAGCAGCACCCGCGCCATGCCCCATCGCGTGCGCGGGAACATCCACGCATGGTCGCGCTGCGCCGTGCGCCAGTACGGGTCCTTCTCCGTGTTGACATAGCGGTGATGCTCCGCGTGCTCCTTGCGATAGCCCTCCGTGGTGATGTTCATGGGGAACGCGCACAGCAGGTCCGCCAGCACGTCATTGGTCTTGCGGTTCGTGAGCAGGTGGTGGTGCGAGGCTTCGTGCACCAGGCTCAAAAGCGCGTGCTGCCGCGTGGAGATGACCACCGCGGCCAGCACCCACGCCCACCACCGGTCCACCTGCACCACGAACGCCACCGACAGCGCGATGATGAGCCATTGGCGCGCCACCGCCCACAGGCCGCGCGCGTTGGTCACCACCGACAGCTCCCTCACCGACGCCGTCAAGGCGCGACGGTCAAACGCACGGGAGGTGACCGCTTCCGAGTCATCCAGCGACAACGGTTCTGGAACGGCGAGCATCTGGGGACAGACCTCCTGCCGGGCGCGAGCGCTCTGGCGGAAGGCCGGGAGGTCGTTTCCTCCCCCGTCCAAGGCGACCCCCTGCCGCACACCCCGGTTCATGTGGGACTACACCGCCTTGGCGGTAATAATCTCATAGCATGGGAATTGAGAGGTCTGAAAGACCCGCTCAATCTTACAGTCCTGACGGATGTGGCAGGTCCAATGGGTGCCTGGGTGGGACAGATGTTGAGTGGTGTCCAGAAGGCTGCCCCCAGGGAGGCCTGGCGCCCGGGAAGACGGGGGCCCACCGCCTTTTGACCGGTGCGATGGAGGGGATGTCCGTACACTGGACGGGAACCCCTTTCCGCGTTCGCGGCGGCCCCAGGAAAGGCGGGGAGGTTGCTGGACCTCCCCGTGAATGGATGCAGGCACCCTTCGATTTCCAGACGCTCTTCGAGCTGTCGCCCAATCCCTACATGCTGCTGGACCGGGAGCTGCGGTACGTCACCGCGAACTCGGCCTACCTGCGGGTGACCGCCAGCCGGCTGGAGAACCTGGTCGGGCGCACCCCCTTCGATGCGTTCCCGCACGACCCGGACGACCCGGCCAATGCCAGCACCCGGATGCTGCGCGACTCGTTCCGCCGCGTGCTGACGGAGCGGGTGCCGGACACGCTGGCCATCATTCCCTACCGGGTGCCCCGCAAGACGGACGGCGGCGTGGTGCTGGAGGAGCGCTACTGGAGCGCCACGCACACGCCCCTCCTGGACGGGCGGGGCGAGGTGGCCTTCATCCTCCAGCACACGATGGACGTGACGGAGCTGCATCAGCTCAAGCAGGCCGTGCGCGGCCCGGAGACGTCACTGGATGGGGGCGGGCCGCGGACGCAGTTGATGAGCGGAGTGCTCGCGCGCGCCCAGGCGGTGCAGGAGGCCAACCGGGTGCTGGACGACGAGCGCCGGCACCTGCGGCGCCTGTTCGAACAGGCGCCGGGCTTCATGTGTTCGCTGAAGGGGCCGGAGCACGTGTTCGAGCTGGCCAACCGCTCCTACCTCCAGCTCGTGGGGCACCGGGACCTGCTGGGCAAGACGGTGCGGGAGGCCCTGCCGGAGGTGGCCGGGCAGGGCTTCTTCGAGCTGCTGGACCGGGTGTTCACGACCGGCGAGCCCTTCGTCGGGCACAACATGGGGCTGCAGTTGCAGCGTGAGCCCGGGGGGCCGCTGGTGGAGGCCTTCCTGGACTTCGTCTACCAGCCCGTCATCGAGGCGGACGGCAGCGTCTCCGGCATCTTCGTCCAGGGCCACGACATGACGGCGCAGAAGCGGGCGGAGGACGAGCTGGCCCGCCACCGCGACCACCTGGAGGAGCTGGTTCGCGCGCGCACGCGGGCGCTGGAGGAGAGCGAGGCGGAGCGCCGCCAGGCGGAGGCCGCGCTGCTCCAGGCGCAGAAGATGGAGGCGGTGGGCAAGCTCACCGGCGGCGTGGCGCATGACTTCAACAACCTGCTCCAGGTGGTGAGCGGGAATCTCCAGTTGCTCCAGCGCGACACGGTGGGTGACTCGCGCGCGCAGCGGCGTCTGGAGACGGCGCTGGGCGCGGTGGAGCGCGGGGCGCGGCTGGCGTCGCAGCTGCTCGCGTTCGCGCGCAGGCAGCCCCTGGCGCCCACGGCGCTCAGCCTGGGACGGCTGGTGCGGGACATGGACGACCTCTTGCGCCGCGCGCTGGGCGAGGACGTGGAGGTGGAGACGGTCATCGCGGGCGGGCTGTGGAACACGTCCGTGGACCGCAACCAGTTGGAGAACGTCATCCTCAACCTGGCCATCAACGCGCGCGACGCCATGGACGGCCGGGGCAAGCTGACCATCGAGGCCGGCAACGCGATGCTGGATGACCACTACGCGATGATGCACCCGGAGGTGACGGCGGGGCAGTACGTGCTGCTGGCCATCTCCGACACGGGCTCCGGCATGACGCCGGAGGTGATGCAGCGCGCGTTCGAGCCGTTCTTCACCACCAAGCCGGAGGGGCGCGGCACGGGCCTGGGCCTGAGCATGGTGTACGGCTTCGTGAAGCAGTCCGGCGGCCACGTCAAAATCTACAGCGAGCTGGGCCACGGCACGTCCATCAAGATCTACCTGCCGCGCACCTTCCAGGCGGCGGCGCAGCCGGCGGAAACCGGTACGGGGCCGGTGGAGGGCGGCACGGAGACCATCCTCGTGGTGGAGGACGACGCGGCGGTGCGGGCCACGGTGGTGGAGGTGCTCACGGAGCTGGGTTACCGCGTGCTCAAGGCACACGACGGCCAGAGCGCGCTCGCGGTCATCCAGAGCGGCCTGCCGGTGGACCTGCTCTTCACGGACGTGGTGATGCCGGGGCCGGTGCGCAGCCCGGAGCTGGCGCGGCTGGCGAAGGCGCACCTGCCGGACATCGAGGTGCTCTTCACGTCCGGCTACACGGAGAACGCCATCGTGCACGGCGGCCGGTTGGATCCAGGCGTGAGCCTGCTGTCCAAGCCGTACCGGCGCGAGGACCTGGCGCGAAAGATTCGCGTGCTCCTGCGCGGACGCGAGCAGCGGTTGGCGGCGAAGCCGTACCGCGCGCCCACGCCCGCTCCCGTGGAGGCGAAGGCGAACGGTGCGCTGCGCATCCTCCTGGTGGAGGACGACGCGGACATCCGCGAATCCGCGTCCGAGCTGATGACGGACCTGGGGCACACCGTGCTCGCGGTGGAGAGCGCGGAGGCGGCGAGCGAGGCGCTGGCGAAGGATGCCTTCGACCTGCTCTTCACGGACGTGACGCTGCCGGGCAAGTCCGGCGTGGTGCTGGCGCGCGAGGCCGTGCGGCTGTATCCAGCCCTGCGAATCATCATTGCCTCCGGAGACTCGCGCGCGGTGTCGGCCGAGGACGGCAAGGCGCTGGAGCGTGTGGTGCTGCTGCCCAAGCCGTATGACCTGAACCAGATGGAGCGCGCGTTGGAGCAGGCCGCGATGGACGCGGGTTCCTCCGCACGGACGCGGTCGGCGTGACGGACGCTCAGGCCCGGACGGGCGAGTCCATCTACGTGTCCACGCTGCCGGGCCTGGAGCCCGCGCTGGAGTCGGAGGCGCGCGAACTGGGGCTGTCCTTCCGGCGCGCGGAGGGCGGCATCGAGTGCGAGGGCCCGTCCGGCCTGCACCAGACGGCGAACCTGCGCGTGCGCACCGCGAGCCGCGTGCTCCTGCGCCTGGGCACCTTCACTGCGCCCACCGCGGACGCGCTGGTGCATGGGCTGCAAGCGCTGCCCATGGCGGGCGTCTGGGACGGCAAGGTGCCACTGCGGCTGTCCGTGACGCTGCACCGCTCCGTGGCCCCGGGGCCCGCCGTGGTGCTGGAGTCCGCGGCCGTGGCCTGGGACCCGTGCGAGGTGACGGTCGCGGGACACCTGGACGAGGAGGGTGGGGGGCCGGAGCTCACGCTGCTGGTGCGCGGCGAAGGAGAGCGCTGGACGGTGAGCGTGGACACGTCCGGAGCGCCCCTGTACCAGCGCGGCTACCGGCAGGAGGTGGGCCGCGCGCCCCTGCGCGAGACGCTGGCCGCGGGCATCCTCCGGCTCGCGGGCTACGCGGGGGACGTGCCCCTGGTGGATCCGATGTGCGGCTCGGGCACATTCCTGGTGGAGGGCGCGTGGATGTCCCAGCGCCGCGCGCCGGGCCTGCTGCGCACGTTCGCGTTCCAGTCCTTCCCGTCCTACGACAAGGCGGCCTGGGCGCACCGCCGCGCGGAAGCGGAAGCGGAAGGGCTGGCGGAGCCTCGCGCCCCCATGCGCGGATACGACCTCAACGCGGGTGCGCTGGGCACGGCGCGGCGCAATGCCAGACGCGCGGGCGTGACGCTGACGCTGGAGCGGCATGACCTGCGCACGCTGAAGGCCCCTCCGGACGCACCCGGGCTGGTGGTGGCCAACCCGCCCTATGGCAAGCGCGTGGGCGAAACGGAGGACCTGCCGGACCTCTACCGTGCGTTGGGCGCGACGATGAACGGCGCGTTCCGCGACTGGCGCAAGGCGCTCATCGTCCCCGAGGATCCGAAGCTGGTGGCGGCGCTGGGACTGAAGGGCGCGAGGCAGCTCCAGGTGAAGAATGGCGGCCTGCGCTGTCTGCTGGTGCTGGCGGGCGGCTGAGCTAGAGCGGCAGCACCAGCTCGAAGCGCGCGCCGCCTTCGGGACGCGCGCCCGCGCGCACCTTGCCCCCGTGCGCGAGCACCACGCGGCGCACGATGGCCAGGCCCAGGCCCCGGCCGTTTGCGCGGGTGAGGAAGAAGGGCTCGAAGACGCGCTGCGGATCCAAGCCCGCGATGCCCGGGCCCTCGTCCTCCACGCTCAGCGAGACACCGTCCGGCACGCGGCGCACCTCCACGCGCACCGTGCCTCCGCGCGGCGAGGCCTGGATGGCGTTGCGCATCAGGTGCGTGACGGCCAGCTGCAACAGCGTCTCGTCGCCGGACAGGTCCGGCACGTCCGGCGCCTCGTCGAACGCCACGCGCGGCTTGGGCAATTCCTCTCGCCCATGGAGCAGCTGTGCGAGCGCGCGGTGCACCAGCTCGCCCAGCGAGACGGGGCGCGGCCGGGGCTCCAGCGGGCGCACCGCGTCCAGCAGGTCGCGCACGATGTCCTCCAGCCGGATGGCCTCCTCCTCCAGCATCTCCACGGCGGAGGCGCCCGCGGGCCCCAGGCGGGGTTCACGCTTGAGCACCGCCACCGTGTTGAGGATGGCGCCCAGGGGATTGCGTACCTCGTGGGCCACGACGCCCGCCGCCTCGCCCAGCGCCGTCAGCCGCTCGCTGGCGATGAGCTCGTTCTGCAGGCGGGACACCTCCGCGAGCCGTGCCTCCGCCGCGCGGTGGTGCCGCACGTTCTCCAGCGCGCCGCCAATGAGCTGCGCGAACAGCTCCAGCGCCCCCGCGTTCGCGGGCGTCAGCGTGGTGGACTGCACCGCCAGCACGCCGAAGGGTTCGTCCCCCACGAAGATGGGCGCGTCCAGCGCGCGTGAGCCCGGCGGGTAGATGCGCTGGATGGTGTCCGCCACCTCCGGCGTGTGCAGCCGCCGCGCCGTGCTGAACGCGTCCGGATGGAACACCGCCCGGCGGCTCGTGAGCACCTCCGCCAGGTGTGGCATCCCCGAGCGGTGGAGGCGCACAGCGTGCACGTCCTGTCCGTACAGCCGCGACGCCGCCGCCAGGCTCTCCGCCTCCTGGCGCATGGGACCGTGGCGCAGGAAGTCCCCCTCCAGCAGCAGCACGGAGACGTAGAAGCCCTGCCGGTGAAGGGCGTCCACCGCCAGCTCCAGCACCGCGTCCTCGTCGCGGCAGCGCAGGAGCTCCGCCGCGGTGGCCACCAGCATGGTGGACAGCGTGCGCACCGCATCCCCGCCCTCCGCGTCCAGGAGCAGCACCAGTTGCTCCTCCGGCACGCGGCCCGGCGCGGTGACGGGGGAGAGCAGGTGCAGGCGTCCATCCGCGCCGCGCATGCGCACGAACGCGGGCCGCACCGGCGTGGGTTGCTCGCCGCGCATCAGCGCTTCGCACAGGGGCTCCACCCAGGAGCGCTCCTCCGGTCCGAAGCGCGCGGAGAGCTCCAGCAGTGACGGCAGCTCGTCCTCGCGCAGGCCCAGCAGCGTCCGCAGCGCGGTGTTGGCGAACACCAGCCGGTCCCCGCGAATCACGAACAGCGGCACCGGCAGCGCGGGCAGCAGGCCATCCAGCGTGCCGGGCGGGCCGGAGACGCTCATCGCCGCCCCTGCGTTCCAGGGGAACGGGAGCCCGGAGGCAATCGCCGCGCGGGTGCGCCGTAGGAAGGGATGAAGGCGTTGAGCACTGGAGGAGACACCATGAACTTCGCGAACGAGTTGGACCGCCGGGACCTGGAATTGAAGTCCGTCATGGCCGTGTGGGTCGCCTTCGTGGCGATGAGCGCGGTCTTCCTGGGGCAGTTGTTCTAATCCCGAGCGGAGTCACCCGCCCGGGAACCTGTCAGGGCTTCTTGGGGCGGCGGACGTACTGCTGGATGAAGTCCCGTTCCTCCGCGCGCAGCGAGCTCAGGCGCAACCCGTAGCCCTTGGGGTTCTTGCCGTCGTCCAGGGAGTTCTCCCAGATGACGGAGCTGCGCAGGGTCATCACCCGCTCCGGATCATCGAAGCGCAAGGTGAGCTCCACCTGCGTCCCCAGCCGCAGCGGCCGGTCCGTGCCGATGAACAGGCCGCCCGACGACAGGTTGATGATGCGGTGGTCGGTGAAGATGCCCATGTTCTTCATCGACACCTTCACGTCCGCGTGGAGCCGGTCGTCCGACCGGCGCTCCAGTCCCACGAACTCGGCGCTCGAATACGAGGGCGCGGGGGCGGCCATGGGGCGCCGGAAGGGCGCGGGCGCGGGCGGAGGCGGTGCGGGAGCCGGCGCGGGCGGAGGCGGCGTCACCGGACGCGTCGTGGGCGTCATCACCGGCGGAGGCCGGGGCGGCGCGGACGGAACCCCCGGACGCGTCATGCTGCCCGGCACGGGCGTCGGCGGAATCGCTGCGGCCTGCGGACGCGTGAAGGACCCCGGAACAGGCGTTGGCGGAATCGCTGCGGCCTGCGGACGCGTGAAGGACCCCGGAACAGGCGTTGGCGGAATCGCGGCGACCGGCGGACGCGTGAGGGAACCCGGCACGGGCGTCGGCGGAATCGCGGCGGCCTGGGGACGCGAGGCCTGCGGCGTCATCACCGGCGGCGGACGCGCGGGCACCGCGGTTCCACTCATCGGCAGCGGCGCGGAGGGCTGCGCGCCGCCCATGTCCAGCCGGGGCGTCGTGGGCGCGGGAGTCTGCATCGCGCCCTGGAGGAAGAGCGTCTCCGCCTCGCGGATCCGCCGCGAGAGGAAGTCGAAGATTTCAACGGAGACCTTGCGCAGCTCCGGATGCAGATCCGGCGACAGGTGCTCCGGTGAGAAGCGCTTCGCCATGCGGAAGAAGGCGAGGCGGAACTCATCGAGCGACGCCTGCGGCTTGAGCCCGAACACCTCGTGCGGCGGCAGGTGCAAGAGGCCGCGCAACTGGTTGCGAAGGCGCTCCGCCTGCTGGTTTTCGACGGAGGACGTGGGCGCCGCGGTGGTGAACAGGTCGCGGACCTCCGAGAGCTCCTGGAGCGCGACCCAGTTCGTGCCGTCGCGCGACGCGCGCACGGCTGTCTTCAAGCGACCGGAGGCGATGAGGTCGCGGAAGGCTTGCAGTTGCAGGGGGCCCAGCACTCGGCCGAGCGAATCTCCCACCCAGTAACCGACAACGGATGACGACACGAGGACCTCAGCGGAATCAGGACGCGAGCGCCTGGCGTACGGCGGCGGCGATCTCCAGGGGATGGAAGGGCTTGCCCACGAAGCCCATGGCCCCCGCGGCGATGGCCTGCTCCACCACGGGCTCCGCGTCCATGCTGCTGATGACCAGCACGCGCGTCTCCGGTGAAACAGTCTTGATGGCGCCCAGCACCTCCAGCCCGCTCTTCTTCGGCATGAAGAGGTCCAGGAACATCACCGCCGGCTGCTCCTTCTCCGCCAGCGCCAGCCCTTCCTCCCCGTCCGCGGCCTCCAGCAGCCGCAGGTCGATCCCCGTGTCCGCGATGACGTCCTTGAGGATGCGACGCACGAAGCTGTCGTCATCCACCAACAGCAGGGTAGGTAGTCCGGGCATGGGCGGAGGATACATAAGACGCGCGACGTTTGGGCGCGCGCATCCCACGTGCCTGCTCGGCTTTTGGGTTAAGGGGTGGGCATGTCCACCAATCCCGCGCTGTCCCATTTCGAGGCCCACAAGGCCGCGTACCTGGAGGACCTCAAGGCCCTCGTACGCATACCCAGTGTGTCCTTTCCGGGGTTCGACGCCGCCCTCGTACGCAAGAGCGCGGAGGCCACCGCGGCCCTGTTGAAGGACCGTGGGTTTGAAAACGTTCAACTGCTCGAAATCGAGGGCGCGCATCCGTATGTCTATGGCGAGGTGCTCAAGGCGCCGGGCCGTCCCACGCTCCTCCTCTACGCGCACCATGACGTGCAGCCCGCGGGAGACGAAGCAGCCTGGAAGAGCCCGCCCTTCGAGCCCGAGGAGCGCGACGGCCGCCTGTACGGACGCGGCGCGGCGGACGACAAGGCAGGCATCGTCGTGCACACCTCCGCCGTGGACGCGTGGCTCAAGAGCACCGGCCAACTCCCACTCAACGTGAAGGTCATCATCGAGGGCGAGGAGGAGGCGGGCAGTGACCACCTGGGTGCATTTCTCCAGAAGCACGCGAAGCTGGTGGCGGCGGACGCCATCGTGTTGACGGACACGACGAACTTCGACACGGGTCTGCCGTCCATCACCACGGCGCTGCGCGGACTGGTGACGGTGGACGTGGAGGTGCGGGGGCTGCAGCAGGCGGTGCACTCCGGCATGTGGGGTGGGCCCATTCCGGATCCGGCGATGGCGCTGTGCCGGATGCTGGCGTCGCTGACGCACGCGGATGGCACCATCGCGATTGAAGGCGTGATGGAGCAGGTGAAGCCGCTGACGGAGGCGGAGCGCCAGAGCATCCAGGCGCTGCCCGGCGACGACGCGACCTTCCGCGAGCAGGTGGGCCTGCGCGAGGGCGTGCAGCTGCTGGGCGGTGGGCGGCACCCCTGGGAGACGAACTGGCGTCAGCCGAGCCTGGCCATCAACGCCATCCAGGCCAGCAGCCGCAAGGACGCGCGCAACATCGTGGTGGAGTCCGCGTGGGCGCGCGTGGGCATCCGCGTGGTGCCGGACATGGATCCGGAGGACGTGCAGCGCCGGCTGGTGGCGCACCTGAAGAAGGTGTGCCCGTGGGGCCTGGAGCTGGAGATCCGCGAGGACCAGGCATCCGGCTGGTGGTACACGGATTCGTCGCATCCGGCGTTCCAGGCGGCGTTCCGCGCGCTGGAGAAGGGCTACGCGAAGAAGCCGGTCACCATCGGGTGCGGTGGCTCGATTCCGTTCGTGGAGCCGTTCGCGAAGGAGCTCGGCGGCGTGCCCGCGCTGCTCATCGGCGTGGAGGATCCGTACACGTACGCCCATTCGGAGAACGAGAGCCTGCACCTGGGCGACTGGGAGAAGGCCATCCGCTCCGCCATCCACCTCTACGAGGAGCTGGCCAAGTCGCTGACCCCTCGCGGCTGAGCGGGGAATGGGGTGGAGTGCGCGCCTCATGCGCTCACCCCGTCCCGTCTGGAGTGTCCTCGCCGTCCTGAGCTGTGTCCTGTCCTCCACGGGGGCCCTGGGAGCGGAAGCGCCCTGGGCCGTCGTGCTGGGTCAGGACGCGAATGCGCCCGCGCTGTCCAAGAAGCTGGCCGAGCTGAAGAAGGACCGCGCGCTGGCGTGGGTGAAGCCGGCGAAGGGCTTCCCCAAGGTGATGGCCGCGAAGGCGCTTCCGGGGCTCGAAGAGGGGCAGCAGTTCGCGGTGCTGGGCGTGTGCGGCACGAAGGAGGACGCGGACCGCGCGATGGCCCTGGTGCTGCCCTGGGCGCAGGACGCGTCCGTGCGGCAGCTGACCGGCACCGCCGCGCTGTCGTGCCCCACGCCCAACGCGCTGAAGTCGCCGCTCAAGACGGACGCGAAGGTGGCGGCCTCGCATCCTTTCCCGAACGCGCCGGGCCTGGTGCTCACCGAGCACCGGTTGAACCCGCGCACGGTGATGGAGTGCCAGTCCTCGGACCTGCTCTTGCGCGTGGCTCAGGGGCCGGCCGTGCTGGCGGAGGTCCTGATGAAGGGTCGGTGCGTGGGGCCGTGCACGCCGGAGGCTCAAGCCCAGGCGAAGGAGCGCGTCATGGCGCTTCAGGCCCAGGCGAAGCAGGGCAGCACGACGGCGGAGCTGCTCCTCAAGGACAGTGCCACGAGCTGCATGGCCCGGGATGCACGCGTCCAGAAGGTGGTCACCGACCTGGGGATGCCCATGGCGGTGGTGGCCGTTGGCTCGTCCATCGTGAGCATGAAGAAGCCGGACGGCGTCCTGATGGCGCCGGGCTGCGGGAAGCTGGTGGAGTCGCCCTCCCTGACGGAGCCCGGGGCGGACGACCTGTCGCTGGTGGAGCTCATGGCGGATCAGCCGGGACCGGAAGCGTGGAAGCGCTTCAACGTCTCCACGGCGGGCCAGCACGTGGCCCATCTCGTGTGGAACGCCCGCAAGTGCGAGTGGCAATCGGACGCCCCGGAGCCCGAAGGCCAGGACATGTGACGTCCTGGCCCGTGCCCGCGGCCCGTCACAGGCCGCGGAAGCGGTCCGTGGCTTCGATGAGCGCGGAGGTGTTGCCGGGCTCGTTGGCGGAGTGGCCCGCGTCCGGCACGATGACGAACTGGGCCTCCGGCCACGCGCGGTGCAGGGCCCACGCGCTCTCCGGCGGGCACACGACGTCGTAGCGGCCCTGCACGATGACGGTGGGGATGTGCCGGATGCGGTGCACGTCGTCCAGCAGCTGGGTGTCCGTGCGCAGGAAGCCCTTGTTCACGAAGTAGTGGCACTCGATGCGCGCGAAGGCGATGGCGAAGTCGTCGCCCGCGTTGCGCGCGATGAGCTCCGCGTTGGGGTACAGGCAGCTGGTGCGGCCCTCCCAGACGCTCCACGCCTTCGCGGCCTCCTGCTGTGAATGCTTGTCGTCACCCATCAGCCGCTTCGCGTAGGCCTGGAGCAGGTCGCCGCGCTCTTCCTCGGGGATGGGCGCGAGGAAGTGCTCCCACGCGTCCGGGAACATCGCGCTCGCGCCGCGCTGGTAGAACCAGTCGATCTCCTGCTTGCGCAACAGGAAGATGCCGCGCAGCACCAGCTCCGTGACGCGCTCCGGGTGGGCCTCCGCGTACGCGAGCGACAGGGTGCTGCCCCACGAGCCACCGAAGAGCATCCAGCGCTCCAGGTCCAGGTGCTCGCGCAGCCGCTCCATGTCCGCCACCAGGTCCCAGGTGGTGTTCTCAATCAGGCTGGCGTGCGGCGTGCTGCGGCCACAGCCTCGCTGATCAAAGAGGATGATGCGGTACACGCTGGGGTCGAAGAAGCGGCGCTGCTTCGGGTCGGTGCCGCCGCCCGGGCCGCCGTGCACGAACACCACGGGTTTGCCCTTCGGATTGCCGCTCTCCTCGAAGTGCACCGTATGGCCACCGGTGACCTTCAGCTGGCCGGTGCGGTAGGGCTCGATGGAGGGATAGAGCGTTCGCAGCGGCGTGGGTGCGGGCACGGGGTTCCTTCCTTGGGAATGGGGTGCGGCGCAACCTAACAACAGACGGCGCCCACGGGGCGAGCCGTTCAGAGATACCACGTCAGCCCGAGAACGAGTCGCCACGGTCCTCCTTCGAGGATGGTGCCTCGCTGATGCGGGCCGCCATCGCGCTCCTGGAAAATTTCACACCAGAGCGGTCAGGCATGGTCGTCGTGTGGGCCGCGCCGGAGGCGAGGAGGACGGGCAGCGTGAAGCGACTGCGGGGCACGGGGCCTCCGGGGGAGGGACTGCTTCCTCCTACGGAGCGGCCACCGTGCCCTGGTCGTCCGCGCTCAGGGCTTCGGCGGTTCCGGCGGCTTGGGCGCGGGCGGCACGCCGCGTCCGGCCTGGGCCACCATGCGCACCTCGGCGTTCTCCCCGAGCGCGAAGCCGTCGCCCTTCGTCTCCAGGTCCGTCGCCTCGATGACGTCTCCGCGCTGGAGGTGGAAGAACTTCTCGTTCTTCTCCGAGCGGTGGCGCTCCTGCATCGCCAGGCCCACGCGCCCCTCCGGTCCGCAGCCGATGTAGCGCTGGCGGCCCTTGCCCTCCAGCGACTCGCTGACGATGCGGAACAGCCGGCCCGGCGGAGGCTCCGGCCACGGCTCGCCCTTGGGCGCCAGCAGCAGGTAGCTCATCTTGAGCGATTCCTTGTGGAAGCCCGCCACGCGCGCCAGCTCCTCCACCACGCGAGGCATGGGCCACGCGCGCTCGGCGTGGCACCAGTCCGTCTCCTTCACCAGCGCGGGGCAGGCGCCGCGATACATGCACGGCGCGCGGATGGCGTAGCCGCGCTCCACCATCAGGTCGCGCACCTTGAGCAGGTTGCGGCTCGTCTCGCGCAGCGCGGGCTCCATCACCAGCAGGCTGCCGCCCTTCTTCACCTTCGCGAGCACCGACTCCAGCAGCGCCGCGCGCGGCTTCAGCGCTTCATCCGTCGCGCCGTACAGCTCGTTCACGACGTGTCCCATCGTGATGAGGTCGTACTGGCCATCCGGCAGCGTGGCGTTCTTCTTCATCGGATCCCACTCGCGCGTGGCCATGGCCTCGCCGGCCTCCGTGGCCAGCTCGCGCGCCAGGTTCAGCGCGGGCTTGCTGCGGTCCGCGGCCGTCACTTCGCTGGCGCCCGCGTCCATGGCCGCGAAGGCCACCGGGCCCGGGCCGCTGCCCAGGTCCAGCACCTGCCGCGGGCGGTTCGGCAGCTCACCCAGCACCTGGCGCGCCTGGGCGTAGGACACCGGCCAGTAGAAGAGGAGGTAGGCGCCCAACAGGCGCGGGTCGTCCATGTACCGGGCGCCGGCCAGCTGGCGCTCGCGGGTGAGGCCGTGCGACAGCTGCTTCACGCCCGCGCCCACCTCCTTGACCTCCTGCGGCGTGAGGCGTCCTTCCGGCCCGTCCTCTCGACCCCGGGACGCGCGCCACACGGAGATGAGCCGGGGCAGCCATCGCTCCAGGTCCTTGCTGTATGCGTTGCTCATCGTTGCCTTCACATCAGGGGTCGCCACCCGGAGGCGACCGCGTTAAACCCATCCCGCCATGATTTCCGTCCGAGGACTGCGCAAGCACTATCAGGTCCACAAGCGCCCGCCTGGCCTGAAGGCGGCCCTGCGCTCGCTCGTCCACCGCAGCTACACGACCGTCAAGGCCGTGGACGGTATCTCCTTCGACATCAAGCCCGGGGAGCGCGTGGGCTTCCTGGGCCCCAACGGCGCGGGCAAGACGACGACGCTCAAGGTGCTCGCCGGCCTGCTCCACCCGTCCGAGGGTGAAGTCACCGTGGATGGCCACGTGCCCCGGCTGCGCGAAGAGGCGTTCCTCAAGAAGATCATGCTGGTGATGGGGCAGAAGCAGCAGCTCCTGTGGGACCTGCCTCCGTCGGAGACGTTCGAACTCAACCGCGCCATCTACGACGTGCCCCGCCTCCAGTACAAGCAGACGCTGGATGAGCTGGTGTCGCTGCTGGAGCTGGGGGACCTCATCGGCAAGCCCACGCGGCAGCTCAGCCTGGGGGAGCGGATGAAGTGCGAGCTGGCGGCGGCCCTCATCCACCGCCCCCGGGTGCTCTTCCTGGATGAGCCCACCATCGGCCTGGACGTGTCCATGCAGGTGACGATGCGCGCGTTCATCAAGGCCTACAACGAGCAGACGGGCGCCACGCTCATCCTGACCAGCCACTACATGGACGACGTGGCGGCGCTCTGCCCGCGCGTCATCGTCATCGACAAGGGGCAGCTGTCCTACGACGGCAGCCTGGACGCGCTGGTGCAGCGCGTGCGCCCGGAGAAGCGCGTGGTGCTGCGGCTGGGCCAGCCGGTGGACGCAAGCCTGCTGGCTTCGCTGGGCAAGGTGGTGTCGCACGAGCCGGGTTCGGCGGTGCTCCAGGTGCAGCAGGACGCGGTGAACGCCACGGTGGGCCGCGCGCTGTCCACGCTGCCGGTGACGGACCTGACGGTGGAGAACGCGCCCCTGGAAGAGGTGATGAGCGAGCTGTTCCAGGAGAGCAAGGCGCGCCGGGCGGAGGCCGCCCGGGAGGCGGTGCCAGCGTGAGCCTGCGCACGGCCCTCAAGGCGCTGCCCACGATGCTGCGCATCGGCTTCTCCGAGGCGGTGGCCTACCGCGCGGAGATGATCATCTGGGTGCTGGCCACCACCATGCCGCTCATCATGCTGGCCCTGTGGTCGGCGGTGGCGCGCGGTGGGCCGGTGGGCCGCTTCGGGCAGGCGGAGTTCACGGGCTACTTCCTCGCGGCCTTCTGCGTGCGGCAGATGACCAGCTCCTGGGTGGCGTGGCTGGTCAGCTACGAGGTGAAGCAGGGCACGCTGGCGATGCGGCTCCTGCGGCCCATCTCCCCGCTGCTGTCGTACGCGACGGAGGTGCTGGCGGGCATTCCGCTGCGCGTCGCCATCGTCCTGCCCGTGCTGGGCATCAGCGTGTGGGTGGCGGGCGCCGAGCGCGCCGTGCCCACGTCGCTGGGAGGCTGGGGGCTGTTCGCGCTGGGCATCGTGGGCGCGTGGCTGATCACGTTCTATTTGAACGTGTTGCTGGGCACGCTGAGCCTGTTCCTGGAGAGCAGCCAGAAGCTGATGGAAGTCTACATGGTGCTGTTCTTCGTCTGCTCCGGGTACATGTTCCCGGTGGAGTTCTTCCCGCCCGGCGTGCGCACCGTCATGGAGTGGTTGCCGTTCCGCTACCAGATGGGGCTGCCGGTGGAGCTGATGACGGGGGCGCACGCGACGAAGGAGGCGTGGGAGTTGCTGGCCGCGCAGTGGACGTGGGTGCTGGGCCTGGGCGTGGTGTCCATGGCTGTCTGGCGGCGGGGCCTGGCGCGCTTCGCGGCGTTCGGAGGGTAGGGCGGTGGTGAACGCGAAGCGCTACCTGCGCCTGCTGGGCGTGCAACTGAAGGCCTCCGGGCTCCTGGCATTGCAGTACCGCGCGGACTTCCTGGCGGAGGGGCTGACGTCGTTGGCATGGACGTTCACCGCGCTGGCGCCGCTGTTCGTCGTCTTCAACGCGCGGCCCAGCATCGAGGGGTGGACGTTCCAGGAGTCGCTGCTGGTGGTGGGCTGGTTCACGTTGCTCCAGGGCGTGCTGGAGGGCGCCATCAGCCCCAGCCTCACGGGCATGGTGGAGCACATCCGCAAGGGCACGCTGGACTTCGTGTTGCTCAAGCCCGCGGACGCGCAGTTCCTGGTGTCCACGCAGCGCTTCCTGCCGTGGCGCGCGGTGAACGTGCTGTCCGGCGTGGGGCTGTTCGTCTACGCGTTCGTGTCGCTGGGGCGCTGGCCGTCGCTGCCGGGCGTGTTCGCGTCGCTGGTGTTGCTCGGGACGAGCATGCTCATCCTGTATTCGATGTGGATCCTCGTGGTGAGCGCGGCCTTCTTCGTGGTGAAGGTGGACAACCTCACGTACCTGTTCACGTCCATCTTCGACGCGGCCCGCTGGCCGTCCTCGGTGTTCCGGGGCTCGCTGGCGTGGGTGTTCACCTTCATCATCCCGCTGGCGCTGATGACCACCTTCCCCGCGCTCGCGCTGCTGGGCCGGCTGCCGTGGACCTGGCTCGTGGGCGCGGTGGTGGGCTCGGTGGCGTTCGCGGCAATGGCGCGTTGGGTGTGGCTGATGTCCATCCGCCACTACACGTCCGCGAGCAGCTGAAGCCTCAGGGCCGCCGGGGCGCCTGCCGGGCCCACTCCGCGCGCACCAGGTGGGGGAGCAGCTTGTCGTAGGCATGGCCGGGGTAGCGCTCCTTCAGCTTCGCCTCCACCGCCGCGAGTGGATCCCCGCTGGGGTGTTCCGAGCGCCGCTCGCGGGTCACTTCCTCTCGCACGGCCTGGACGTAGGCGGTCTGCGCGTCCAGCAACTCCGGGCCGCCGGGCAGGCCGCGCCCCGGGTGGATCCACTTCGGTTTCAAGGCGCGCAGTTCGTCCAACCGCTGGAGCCACTCGGTGGTGTCGCCGCCTTCGAACCAGGTGTGCGTGTCCCGCGCGACGAGGTCGCCGGTGAAGAGGTGGCCCTCCCATTCCACGACGACGTGGGCCGCGCTGGAGCCCGCGCCCAGGACGTGGGCCTTCAGCGTGACGCCCGCCGCGCTCAGCTCCCGGGTGCTGTCGCCGAAGCTGTCCGCGAGCACGAGCTCCCGGGGGTAGCGGCCGTTCCAGTACTGCTTGAAGAGGGAGGGCGCCCACTTCTCGTGGACGGCGGGAATGCGCTCGCGCACCGGGCCGGAGGTGACGACCGGGACTCCCAACTCCTTGAGCAGGGCCGTGCCGTTGAAGCTCTCCGGATTCGCGTGGAGGACGATGGCGAGCTTCGCCTCCTTGCCGGTGGCGTCCTTCGCGAACGCCAGCTCCTTGCGCAGCGCGGAGGGCAGCAATTGCGTGTCGATGAGGACCAGGCCCTCCGGACCTTCAATCCAATAGGACGCGGTCTGGAGTGACCACTGGGAGGAGATGTATTCGCCGACCCGGAGGTCGCCCTGCTCCTGGAGGGAGCGGGAGCGGTAGTGGGTCTCGACGACAGGCTGGGTCGCGCCGCAGCCCCACAGGACAACGGCCAGCGCGGCGGCGAGAATCATTCTCATGAATCCCGATGATACCTGCGGGTGCTGATTGATAGGAATTCCGTTGTTGTATTTCCTTCGTCTGGGTTAAGGGGCCGCCCCCCCATGCGGTGAAAGCCGCATCCCCCATGAAGTGAAGGAAGTCCCCCTCGATGACCCGTATCCGTTTTCACGGCCTGCTGGCCGCGCTCGCGCTTGCGTTCGCGACAGCCTGTGCCCCCGAAGCTCCGTCTTTCATTGACGCTCCCTCCACCTCCGCCTCTCGCCTGGACGCGTCCTCGTGGGGCAGCGCCGGCACCATGGCTTCCGTGCGCGTGGATGCCACGGCCACCCTGCTGCGCAATGGCTATGTGCTCGTCGCGGGCGGGGGCACGTCCGCCGCGGAGCTGTATGATCCGCGCACCAGCCGCTGGTTCTCGCTGGGCGCCATGGCCACGAGCCGCCAGCGCCACACCGCCACGCTGCTGGCCTCCGGCAAGGTGCTGGTCGTGGGTGGAGGCACCTCCGTGCTGGCCTCTGCCGGCGCGGAGCTCTTCGACCCGGACACCAACAGCTGGTCCGCGGCGACGGGACTGGACCTGCCCCGCACCCAGCACACCGCGACGCTGCTCCCTGATGGCCGGGTGCTGGTGGCGGGCGGCGACAGCGGCTTTGGCAACGCGCTGTCCAGCGTGATGCTCTACTCCCCCGCGACCCATTCCTGGTCCGTCACCGGCCCGATGAGCGCGGCCCGCCTGGGCCATGCGGCGACGCTGCTGCCGGATGGGCAGGTGCTGGTGACGGGCGGGCGGGACAGCGCCAACGGGAACGTGCTCGCGACGGCGGAGCGCTATGACCCCGCGACGGGCGCGTGGACGGCGGTGGGCTCCATGGTCACGCAGCGCACGGGGCACACGGCGACGCTGCTGCTCTCCGGGCAGGTGTTGGTGGCGGGCGGTTTCGCGGGCAGCCTCGCCACGAACACCTCCGAGTTGTTCGACCCGGGCACGGGCAGCTGGACGTCCCAGGGCGCGCTGCCGTCCCAGTCCGTCTTCCACACCGCGACGCTGCTCACCTCCGGGCAGGTGCTGGTGACGGGCGGCTCCACGGGCGGCCAGCCCTACCTGGACGGCGCCGCGCTCTACACGCCGGCCACCGGCGTCTGGACGGCGACGGCGACGATGGCCTCGCGCCGCATCAGCCACGCCTCCGCGCTGCTCCCGACGGGAGAGGTCCTCGTGTTGGGCGGAGTCCCCCAGGCGGGTTCGCGCAGTGCGTCCGCGGAGCGCTACCGCCCGTCAGTCCTGCCATGGAGCACGGCCGCGAGCCTCGGCTCCGCGCGCTCGCAGCTCAGCGCCACCCGGCTGAACACGGGCGACGTGCTGGTGGCGGGCGGGGCGTCCTCGTCGGGTGCCGCGCTCGTGAGCTCCGTGCTGTACGACGAGGCGACGAACAGCTGGCAGGACACCGGCTCGCTGCGCACCGCGCGCTTCCTGCACTCCGCCACGCCCTTGAATGACGGCCGCGTGCTGGTGAGCGGTGGGCAGCGGGACGCCTCCACCTGGCTGTCCGCCACGGAGGTGTACGCGCCCGCCACGGGGACCTGGACGCTGGTGGGAGACCTGGGGACGGGGCGGGCCCGTCACACCGCGACGCTGCTCCCGGTCTCCGGCCAGGTGCTGGTGACGGGTGGCGCGTCGGGCTCGAGCACGTCCTCCACGCTCGCCAGCGCGGAGCTGTTCAATCCGGCCACGGGCACATGGAGCGCCACGGGCGCCATGGGACACGCGCGCACGTACCACACGGCCGTGCCGCTGCCTTCGGGCGAGGTGCTGGTGATGGGTGGCAGCTCCACCGGGGCGGACGCCATCACCGCGAGCGCGGAGTTGTTCAATCCGGCCACGGGCACGTGGCGGCCCACGGCGTCCATGGCGGTGGCGCGCTACGGCCACATCGCGGTGCCGCTGGGCAATGGCAGCCAGGTGCTGGTGGCGGGCGGCTGGGGCGTGGGTGGGCCGCTGCGCTCGGCGGAGCTGTACGACGTCGCGCAAGGCACCTGGAAGACCGTGGCGTCCATGAACATGCCGCGCTACCTGCCGCACGCCACGGCGCTGGCCACGGGCCGCGTGCTGGTGGTGACAGGGGAGGGCGGCTCGGGGCTGGGCGTGCTCGACTCCTCGGAGGTGTATGACGTCGCGATGAACGCGTGGACGCCCGCGGGCATCCAGTCCACGCGCAACACGCACCACGGCCTGGCCCTGCTGCCCTCCGGGCGCGTGCTGGTCGCGGGCGGCAGTGGAAGCGGCGGCGCGCGCTCCGCTGTCGACGTGTACACACCGGCGCCTTGAGCCGAGGCACACGGGGCGGGCTCATGCGCTGCCGCCTGCCCCGTGTTCAGGCCCCCGCGTGCGGTGCTTCGTGCGCCGCGCCCCCGCGGGCGTAGTACGCGAGGCATTCGTCCTCGCGCCCGCGCACCACGCGTCTGCCATTGAGCGGGCCGGCGTGGGAGGTCACCACCGTGCACTGACCTTCCACGTCGCCCTGGTCGTAGTAGAGGACCACCCAGTCATCCGTGGCGTTCTGCTGGTGCGCCAGCGCCGTGTTGGAGAACAGCGCGCGGAAGTTCCAGTCGTCCACGTGCTCGCGCAGCACCGGCAGCCAGGCCTCGCCAGAGGGATTGAAGCGCTTGGGCGCGATGCGACGCAGCTCTCCGTCCTCCGCTCTCCGCCGGTAGTCCGCGTCCACCCGTAGCAGCAGCGCCACGGTGGGTCGCGGTCCGTCTTCTCGCCCGTGCTCCCGTCCCCGCTCGCGCTCGCGCCGGTTGCGCCCCAGCCGCGCCGCCAGCACCTCGCGCACCTGCTCCGCGCGCCGGGGCCCGAATCCCTCCACCCGTTCCAGACGCCCGTCGTGCGCGGCCAGCTCCAGTGCCTCCAGCGTGGTGATGTCCAACGCTTCATGGATGCGCTTCGCCAGCTCCGGTCCGATGCCGGGCACGCTGGCGAGCAGGCCCTCGGGGGACGCTTCACCCTCCAGCCGATCGAGCAGCCCCACGTGCCCCGTGCGCACCAGCTCCGCGACCGTCGCCGCGATGCTCTTTCCCACGCCGGGCAACGCCCGCAGGCCCGCCTCTCCCTCCGCCGCCAGCACCTGCGCGACAGAGTCCGGCCAGTTCGCGATGGTCGCCGCCGCCTTGCGGTAGGCCCCTATCCGGAAGGGCATCGCGTCCTGCGTTTCCAGCAGGTCCGCCACCCGCTCCAGCGCGTCCGCGATGTCGATGTTGCTCTTCCATTCGACGCCCATGGTCCGTGAAAGGTAGGGGCTCCCCGGGAGGGCGGCCACCCCGTGAGCCGACACCCGCGCACATGGCGGCAGCCCACAGGGAAAATTCCCCGCCCCGCAACCGCGCCGGGTCCACCGGGTTGGAAGGAACAGCAGGCAGTCATGCGAACCTGTTCGACCTGGAGGATGACGATGCGCTGGAACAAGACGTTGGCGGTGGGTGCGGCACTGGTGCTTTCGACGGCGTGCGGCGGGGTGGATGATCAGGAGGCGGTGGCGTCCCTGCCGGACTTCGCGGGCACGTCGCTGGAGATCAACACGAGCGCGCTCGCGCAGGACGGCGCCGCGCTCGTGGCCCAGGACCTGATGCAGGTGGAGGCCTCGCTCGACGGGCAGGGCGCCGCGATGCTGGAGGGCGCCCGCCTGGAGGTGAAGGCGCTCAACGACACGCTCCGGCAGGTGCTGGTGCCCATCGCGGACCTGGCGAAGCAGTCCGCCAACGAGCAGCCCGGTGAGGTGCTGGTGTACGGCCCCACCGACCGCGCCAACGCCACCTTCACGCTCTCCATCCGCGAGGGCACGGGCGGGCGCTACCAGTGGAAGCTGGAGGCCCGTCCGCTGAACAGCAAGGACGACGTCGCCTACAAGCTCATCGCCGCGGGCGCGCTCAAGCGCAGTGGTGACGCGCACCGCGGCCGGGGCACGCTGGCCATCTCCCTGGACAACCTCAAGGCGGTGGCCCCGGCCTACGCGGGCCAGGGCAAGCTGATGATGTCGTTCGCCCACTTCGGCAAGGGCAGCAAGTCGCTGGCGTACCGGCTGGCCAGCTTCACCCCGAACCCCGCCACGCACGAGGCCGTCACCGGCGCCTTCGTGGGACACAAGATTGAAGCCACCGGCGTCACCCGCGTGCGCGTGCTCGGCCCGTACAACCTGCCCGGCACCGCGACCTCCGCGAAGGAGAAGGTGCTCTCCTCCGTGCGCCACATCCCCGGCTCCGGTGGCCGCGTGGACGTGCGCGCCTGGGGCGGCGACATCGCTGCGAACACCTACTACGTGGGCAGCGCCTGCTGGGACTCGCAGGAGAAGGAGGTCTACCGTGTCCTCCTGCAGTGCTCGGACTCGGGCAGCCCGGCGAACTGCACGGAGGTGGCCGGCAGCCGCGTGGGCAGCTTCCAGGCCTGCCCCGCGGTGGAGCTTCGCGGCGACGTGACGCCCCCGGAGGGCACCGGCGACGCCGTGACGCCCGAGCCCGGCAACCCCGGCGCGCCGGACGACGTGCCCACCGACGTCACCCCCGACTTCTGAGCCCAGGGCGGCCCGCTCGGCGAAACCAGGCGGCCGTCACCCGGTCGGAGTGGCGGCGTTGAACACCGCCAGTTGCGCGGCGAACGCGCGCTGGTAGGCCGGGCGCGCTTCGGCGCGGGCGATATAGGCGGCGAGGTTCGGATACGCGTCGACAATGCCCGACCCCTGCGCCCTGCGCAGGACCGTCACCATGAGGAGGTCGGCCGCGCTGAAGGCGCCGTCGAGCCAGTCGGCGGCGCCGAGGTGCGCGGAGAGGTCGTCCAACCGCTTCCGGATGAGGTCGTCCAGCGCGCGCAGGCGATGCTCGTACCAGGGCTGGTCTCGCTCGAGAATCATCACCAGGCTGCGGTCGAAGATGGGCGGCTCGACCGTGTTGAGCGACGCGAACATCCACCCGACTGCGCGAGCGCGGCCATTCGCATCTTCCGGCAGCAGGCCGGCATGGCGATCCGCGATGTGGAAGACAATCGCGCCGGACTCGAACAGGGCGAGCTCGCCCTCCTCGTAGGTTGGAATCTGACCGAACGGATGCAGCGCCTTGTGCGCGGGCTGCTTCATGGCCTCGAACGACAGCAGGCGGACGTCGTAGGGCTGGCCCACCTCTTCCAGCGCCCAGCGCACCCGCATGTCCCGCGCCAGGCCCCTGCCGCGATCCGGCGAGCGTTCAAAGGCGGTGATGGTGATGGTCATGTCCTGCTCCTGCATGTCTGGGGGCCTGGGCCGTCAGGGTAGGGCGGATGCCACCACCGCGTCCGCTTCGATTTCCACCAGCATCCGCGGGTCGATGAGCGCCTTCACCTCCACCATGGAGGTGGCGGGGCGGATGGCCGCGAACACCTCGCCGTGGGCACGGCCAATCTCCTCCCAGCGGGAGATGTCGGTGACGTACATGCGCGTGCGCACCACGTCCTCCACCCGGGCACCCACCGCCTCCAGGGCGGCGCGGATGTTGGCGAGCGCCTGGGCCGCCTGCCGGTATGCGTCCCCTTCACCCACGAGCTGGCCGTCCGCGTCCGTGGCGGTGGTGCCGGAGACGGACACGAAGGGGCCCGTGCGCACCGCCCGCGAGTAGCCCACCCGGGGCTCCCAGGGGGTGCCGGTGGCATGGAGGATGCGCTGCATGGCGTGCTCCGATGTGGGCCTGAGGGAGGGCTGCCCCGGAGGGCCGGAGCCCGGCCAGACCTCCAGGCGCTGCTTGCACAGCTGCAAGGAACGACCGCCCGTGATAGTTGGCCTCGGATCATGGCCAACGAGCTCGAGAGGGAGGTCGCCCGGCGACGGACCTTCGCCATCATCTCCCACCCCGACGCGGGAAAGACAACCCTGACGGAGAAGCTGCTGCTGTACGGCGGCGCCATCCATCTGGCCGGCAGCGTGAAGGCCAAGAAGGCGCGGCGGCACGCGACCAGCGACTGGATGGAGCTGGAGAAGGAGCGCGGCATCTCCGTCACCTCGTCCGTGCTCCAGTTCAGCTACCGCGACCACGCGGTGAACCTGCTGGACACCCCGGGCCACCAGGACTTCTCCGAGGACACCTACCGCACGCTGTCCGCCGCCGACGCGGCGGTGATGCTCATCGACGCGGCGAAGGGCGTGGAGCCCCAGACGAAGAAGCTCTTCAAGGTGTGCCGCCTGCGCGGCATCCCCATCTTCACCTTCGTCAACAAGCTGGACCGCTACGGCCGCGAACCGCTGGAGCTGATGAACGAGCTGGAGCAGGTGCTCGGCATCCGCTCGTACCCCATGAACTGGCCCATTGGCATGGGGCCGGAGTTCCGGGGCGTCTACGACCGGCAGGCGCGCGTGGTGCACGTGTTCTCCACGGAGGGCTCGCACGGCGAGTCGGAAGTGGCGGAGCGCTCGGTGTCCATCGACTCGCCTGAAATCAAGACGGTGCTCACGGAGAACGAGCTGGCGAAGCTCCAGGAGGACATCGAACTGCTGGACATCGGCGGGGACGAGTTCACGCGCGAGAAGTCGGACGTGGGGCAGCTGTCGCCCATGTTCTTCGGCAGCGCGATGACCAACTTCGGCGTGCGGCCCTTCCTGGACGCGTTCCTGGACCTGGCGCCCGCGCCCACGTCGCGCCCCACCACGCAGGGCCCGCGCGAGCCCACGAACCCGAAGTTCGCGGGCTTCGTCTTCAAGATTCAAGCGAACATGGACCCCGCGCACCGCGACCGCATCGCGTTCATGCGCGTGGTGTCCGGCCGCTACGTGAAGGGCATGAACGCCTTCCACTCGCGCCTGGGCAAGGAGGTGCGGCTCGCGAAGCCCAGCCAGTTCCTCGCCGCCGAGCGCACGTCCATTGAAGACGCGTGGCCGGGGGACGTCATCGGCCTGTTCGACCCGGGGCAGTACCGCATCGGTGACTCGCTGGCGGAGGGCGCGCAGGACGTGTTGTTCGAAGGCGTGCCGCGCTTCAGCCCGGAGTTCTTCGCGGTGGTGCGCTCCAAGGATCCGCTGCGCCGCAAGCAGATGGAGAAGGGCCTGGAGCAGCTGTCCGAAGAGGGCACGGTGCAGATCTTCCAGCAGCTCGCCATGGGCATGAAGGACCCCATCGTCGGCGTGGTGGGCGCGCTCCAGTTCGAAGTGCTCCAGTACCGCCTGGAGCACGAGTACGGCGCGAAGATCGCCCTGGACCGGCTGCCCTTCAGCCACGCCCGGTGGGTGGTGGGCCAGAACTTCGACCCGAAGTCGTTCGACTGGGAAGGCAACCGCCAGACGGTGCAGGACCGCGACGGGCTGCCCCTGGTGCTCTTCCGCGACGACTGGGCGCTCCAGCACGCCGAGGACAAGCACCCGGAGCTGAAGTTCGTCTCCGAGGCCCCGCTCCTGCGCCAGTCCGCGTCGTCAGCGGCCGGCAGCTAGGAACGCAAAGGGCCGGGGACACCCCCCGGCCCGGCAGCGGCTTACTTGTGCGGCACCACCGTGCCGCCTCGGAAGGCGGAGTCGCGCAGCACCAGGCCCTCCTTGCAGAGTCGCGCGGCGCGGTTGCCGACGAAGAAGTCCTTCGGGTCACCCCGGCGGAAGGTCTTCTTCACGAACTCCTCCACCTCCATGTAGAGGCGGCGGAACTTGTCCGGGGCGGCGTCGCGGCGGCCCGTCTGGGACGTCACCTCCAGCTCCACCCACATCTTCCCGCTGAGCAGCTCGCCCTCTTCGTTGCGGCGCGAGCGCTCGATGAAGATGACGGGCGAGCGCACCTCGTCGATGCGCCAGAAGCCCTTGTCCGGGCCGCGCTTCACCTTGTCCACCATGGCGGGGCCAATCTCGCTGGCCACCAGGTAGAGGTCCTCCTCCGGCAGGCGCGAGATGTTGTCCGGGTTGGCCCGGAAGGGTACCCAGTCCGGCGGCACGCGCCGGGGGTAGACCTCCAGGACGTGTCGCTCCAGGTGACGGAAGAAGGCGACCTCGTCGTCGGGTGCCATGAAGAATTGGAGGATGTTGGCCATCGCGGGCGTCCTCATACCCTGGAAGCGCGCTAGAAACACAGGCCATGGACTCCTGGCTGCGCGCACGGATGCATGAGCTGAACGACCTGAACAGCGTCATCAACCTGGCTTCCTGGGACCGGGAAGTCTACCTGCCCTCCAAGGCGGCCACCGCCCGCGCCCAGCAGATGGCCACCGTCCAGGCCATCCACCACGAGCGGCTGGTGGATCCGCGCCTGGGAGAGGCCCTGGCCCGCGCCGGGGAAGGGGGCCAGGACTTCGAGGCCCTCACGCCCGACGAGCGCGCCATGGTGCGAGTCCTCACCCGAGAGCGCGACCGCGCGGTGCGCCTGCCCGCCCGGCTGGTGACCGCGCTGGCGGAGGCCCAGGGCGAGGGCCTCCAGGCCTGGCGCGAGGCGCGCACCACGAAGCGCTTCGAGCGTTTCCAGCCCGCGCTGGAGGCGCTGCTGGCCTTGCGCCGTGAGCAGGCGGACGCGCAGGGCCACGACGGAGAGCGCTACGACGCACTGCTGGAAGGCTTCGAGCCCGGCATGCGCGTGAAGCGACTGACGCCGGTGCTCACCGCGCTGCGTGAGGCGCTCATCCCCATGGTGGCCGCGCTCGGCGAGCAGAAGCGGGCCTTCCCCGCGTTCCTCTCCGGCCGCACCTACGACACCGGCCAGCAGTGGCAGTTCACGATGCGGCTGCTCAAGGCCGTGGGCTTCGACCTGGAGTCGGGCCGCCAGGACGTGAGCATCCACCCCTTCACCAACAGCGTGCACGCGCAGGACGTGCGCCTCACCACGCGCCTGGATCCGGTGTGGCCGCCGGCCGCCCTCTTCGGCACGCTCCACGAGGCGGGCCACGGCCTGTACGAGCAGGGCTTCTCCCCGGAGCACCACCGCACGCCGCTGGCGTCCGTGCCCTCCATGGGCCTGCACGAGTCCCAGTCCCGCCTGTGGGAGAACCTGGTGGGCCGCGGCCGCGCCTTCTGGGTGAGCCACTTCCCCGCGCTGAAGGAGTCCTTCCCGGAGGCGCTGGCGGACGTGGACCTGGATGGCTTCCACGCGGGCATCAACCACGTGGTGCCGTCGCTCATCCGCGTGGAGGCGGACGAGGTGACGTACAACCTGCACATCGCCCTGCGCTACGAGCTGGAGCTGGCGATGCTGCGCGACGAGCTGCCCGTGTCGGAGCTGCCGTCCGCGTGGAACGAGCGCATGCGGCGCTACCTGGGGATGACTCCCCCGGACGACACGCAGGGCGTGCTCCAGGACATCCACTGGGCCTGGGGTGAGCTGGGCTACTTCCCCACGTACTCGCTGGGCAACCTGTACGCGGCCTCGCTGTACACCGCCGCGAACCGGGCGCTGCCGTCGCTGGAGGCGGACCTCGCGCGGGGCGACACGTCGTCACTGCTGGGGTGGCTGCGCACGAACCTGCACTCGCACGGCTTCCGGCTGCCCGCGGAGGAGCAGGTGCGAGCCATCACCGGCGAGGGGCTCACGGACCGGGACTTCCTCCAGTACCTGCGCGCGAAGTACGGCGCGCTGTACGGCATCAAGCTCTAGCGCCCTCTACAGCCTCAGGCCGCGAACACCAGCGGGCGGCACGCGCGCGCCAGGTGCAGCGCGTCCCTCGCGAGCGCGTGCGCGTCCGGGTCCTGCGCCTCCAGCCACGCGGCGCGGGCCACCTGGCTGCCCAGTTCGAAGCACAGGCTGGCGGTGCGGCGCGACAGGCGGCTCTCCTTCTGGAGCGCGCGCACGTTGAGCTCGCACAGCTCCGCGCACTGGCGCAGCAGGCGCACCGCGTCGTCATCCGCCGCGACGCCCTGGGCCCTCAGACGTGCCATGCCCGCCTCGCAGGCCGTCTGGCACTTCAGGCTGGCGGCGATGCACCGGGAGACCTCGATCCGCGCCCCGCCTGTCCTGGCTCCCAACATGACCACGCCCTCCCTCTGTGCGGCGTCAAAGGTACGCACGGACGCCGTTCTCGCAACCAGCACCGGAGCCGCAGATGAGGCCTGAACACCTGCGTTCCGGGGTCATGGACAGCGAGCCGGCAAGGGATGCAGAAGCGCCGCGCACGATTCGGCCGAAGCGTACAGCAGTTGCCTCTTCGTCGTGGTGAACGTCAGCTGCCTGGCACCGGAAAGGGCTTGAGCAACGCGATCAGCTTGTCGCCATACAGCTTGATCCGTTTTTCCCCGAAGTACGGCAGCTGCGAGAGCTCCGCGACGTCCGCGGGAGGCTTCGACGCCAGCGCGTCCATGAGCGGATTGGTGAGCACCACGCTGGGCGTCACCTTGCGTGCCGTGGCCTGCTCGACGCGGAACGCCTTGAGCGCGTCCTCGCGCTTGCGCCGGTGGGGGTCGCGCGGACCCTTGGGCTCGCGGTCGAGGTCCAGTTCGCCCCGGATGGCCTTCTGCTGCTGGTCGCGGATGAGGGCGAGGATGTCGTCGCCGTGCGCGCGCACCACCGCGCCCCGCACGCCGGCCGCGCGCGCCAGGTCCTTGTGCGTGTCCGGCTGCTTCAGGGCCAGGTCGGTGATGGCCATGTTGGACAGCATGCGGCCCATGGGCACGTTGTCCTTCTCCGCCCACTCCAGCCGCCGCTTGTGCAGCTCCTGCGCGATGGCATGCGCGAGCGCGTACTGCGTCGTGCTCAGGCCGCTCTTGGACAGCTTGGGCTTGTACTCGGCGCCCGTCTCCGGCCGGGCCTCGGCCTCCGCGCACATGCGCTCGCAGTCCAGCAGCACCTCCTCCAGGATGTCCGCCTCGCGGCACGCGTCGCGCACCTGGCGGCCCAGCTCACAGAGGTAGCGCACGTCGTTGGCGATGTAGTCGCGCATGCCCTCGGGCAGGGGACGCAGGGAGAAGTCGGACTGCTGGTGCTCCTTCGGCAGCTCGACGCCCAGCCGCTCGCGCGCCAGGTCCGCCAGGCCCACCTTGGGCCACCCGAGGAGCGTCACCGCGCGGTGTGTGTCGAAGAGGCCGCGCACGCGCACGCCCGCTTCCGCCAGGAACTGCAGGTCGCCCTGGGCGGCGTGGAAGTACTTGGTGCGCCCGGGGTCCTCCATCATGGGGGAGAGCAGGCGCGGATCCACGCCCGGCTGGAGCGTGTCGAAGAGGAAGATGTCCGTGTCGGTGCCCAGCTGGAGGAAGCACAGGCGGGCGCGGAAGGCGTGCATGGCATCCGCCTCCAGGTCCACCGCCACTTCCGGCGCGGCCTCCAGCACCCGCGTGGCGGCTTCCTCGCCCGCGCGGTCCACCACGTCCACTGCACCCTGAGGGAAGGTCGGCATCGCGGGGAGCAGGCTAGCGGACCGGCCCGCCCCTTTGACGTGTTTTTTCCCGAACCGCCGCTAGGATGGCCCCGCCGATGAACGACGCCCAACGTCTTGAAAAGAGCCTGCTTGGCCACATGGGCCGGGCCATCGCGGACTTCCGCCTCATCGAGGCCGGGGACCGCATCATGGTGGGCGTGTCGGGAGGCAAGGACTCCTACACGATGCTCCACCTGCTGCGAGAGCTGCAGCGGCGAGCCCCCGTGAAGTTCGACTTGCTGGCCGTGAACCTGGACCAGGGTCACCCGGGCTTCCCCGGTCACATCCTGGAGGGCTACTTCCAGAAGGAGGGCTACGCCTACAAGATGCTGAAGGAGGACACCTACAGCATCGTCCTGGAGAAGACCCCGCCCGGGAAGACGCAGTGCTCGGTGTGCTCACGCCTGCGCCGGGGCATCCTCTACAACGCCGCCGTGCACCTGGGCTGCAACAAGATTGCCCTGGGCCACCACCGCGACGACCTCATCCACACGATGCTCCTGAACATGTTCTTCGCCGGGAGCCTCAAGGCGATGCCGCCGCTCTTGAAGAGCGACGACGGCCGCAACGTGGTCATCCGGCCGCTGTGCTACGCGCCGGAGAAGGAGATCATCCAGTTCGCGGAAGCGAAGCAGTTCCCCATCATCCCCTGTGACCTGTGCGGGTCGCAGGAGAACCTGCAGCGCAAGCGGATGCAGAAGCTGGTGGAGGACCTGGGCAAGGAGATCCCCAACGTCCGCCAGAGCCTGCTCAACGCGATGTCGAACGTGCGGCCCACGCACCTCTTGGACAAGACGCTGAACCCGGACCCGCTGAACGCGACGGAAGACGGGCCCGCGGTCACCCCCCCCACCACCGACACGCAAGGGAGCGCCAGTCCATGGCTCGAGAGCAGGCAGTAAAGGCGCGCAAGGAGCGCAACGCGGCGCTGGTGGAAGCCATGTTGCTGGCCGCGATGGCGGACGGCAACGTGTCCCAGCGCGAGATGCAGACGTTGCTGGCACGAGTGCTGGAGCGCCCGGAGTTCGAGGGCACGCAGTCCGGTGAACTGAACCTGCTGGTGGAGACCAGCGCCGTGCGGCTGGCGGAGGCGCGCAACCTGGAGGACGTCCTCTCCTCGCTGCGCCGGCGGCTGCCGGACCACAAGAACCGGATGCTGGCCTTCGGCCTGGCGGCGGCGGTGGCGCTGGCGGATCAGCGGGCCACCCGCTCGGAGCTGGGGCTGCTGAAGACGTTCCAGGCGGCGCTGGGCATCTCCGAGGACGAGGTCGCGCAGATCATCGACGTCATCGAACAGGGGGGCAGCCTGTCGGAGGCGCTGGGCGAGCCCCTGGAGCGGCTGTTCGCGGAGGTGATGGTCCTGGTGCTGGCGGCGGACGGCCAGCTGAAGGAGGCGGAGGCGCGCGCGATGGTGGAGAGCTTCGCGGCGGATCCGCTCTTCCAGAACGTGAGCCCGGAGCGAGCGCAGGGCTTCGTGAGCGAGTCCGTGGCGGCGCTGGCCACGGACGGGCTGCCGCAGCGGCTTCATGTCCTGGCGCACGGGCTGGCCACGCACTCCCAGCGGGTGAAGGCCTACCAGCTGGCCACGAAGATCGCCCATGCGTCCGGGCGGACGAGCACCGCGGAGCAGCGGATCCTGGATCTGCTCCAGGCAACGTTCGGTCTTGCGGACGATGAAGTGGCGCGGTTGGACCAGCAGGGGTAAGCAGGGAATTGTATGACCCCGCAAGTTCCCTCTGGTTCGCGCCACTCCTTCCGTTTCGGCCTGCCGCCGTCCTTGGGCAGCGAGACGGCGCGCGAGCGTGCGGAACGGCTCGCGTCGTTCCTGCAGCGCGCGTTGGGCAAGCTGGTGGAGGTGAACGTCGCCACCAGCTACGAGACGCTGGCCAAGGACCTCTTGTCCGGGCGAGCGGACGCGGCCTGGGCGCCGCCCTTCGTGTGCGCGCGCATGGAGGCCATGGGCGTGCGGGTGCTGACGCGCGGGGTGCGCCGGGGCATGTCCAGCTACCGCTCCGCGCTGGTGGGGCGGGCGGGCT
>NZ_RAWF01000088.1:0-34288 GCF_003612075.1 Corallococcus sp. CA041A | reverse complement strand
CCCCCCCTTCCACGGGCCACACCGCGACCAGCTCATCCGCGAGCACCGTCCCGCCCGCCTCGAGCCACAGCCCGCCGAGGGTGCTCTTGCCCGCGCCGGAGTGCCCCACGAACAGCGCGGCCCGGCCCTCGTGCACCAGCCCCACGCCGTGGATGAGCAGCCCGCCACGCTTCGCCAGCGAGGACGCGAGCATCACCTTGATGACGTTCTCCACCGGGTACCGCCCGGCTCCAATGACGTCCGCGTGGCACCGGTCCGGGGAGAGCAACGCGGAGTACCCGGCGCCCTCCACGCGCAGCGTCCCCAAGTCGCCAGGCTCCAGCCGGGGCAGCTCCTGCACGGAGGGGAGAGCAATCGGACTGGGAGGGTTCCGCATCACCAGCCGGGCGTCGGGAGCCACGGCATCCGGAGCGAGGAACGCGCCGAACACGCGCCGGAGCGGACCGGCGAGCGCGTCATCCTCCACATCGAGCGCCACGGTCCACCCGGCCAGGGTGATCCGAAGCGCGCCGTCACGGGGACCCGAAAGGGGGTCCCCGCTGTTCACGGCATGCACTCCGATTCGCCGGGGATGGTGCACATGGACAGCTGCGCCAGCGCGACGAAGGGCTGCTCCCACAGGATGGCGGGAGCCACGTACACGGCGGGCGCGGCCGGCGGCTTCGGCACGGAGGGACCCGCGGGAGGCTGTGAAGGTCGTTGGCTCACGTGATGGCCCACCTAGAAGGGCACCGGGAAGGCACAGATTCGACCATCCGTGGTGCCGACATGCAACCGGCTTACGGTGTGGTCGATGGTCGGCACGCCGATGGCCTGCGCCGGCCCCACGGTCACCTGCCCGGTGTCCGCCCCACCCTCCAGCTCCAGTTGGTGGACCTTTCCGTCCGTGCTGCCGACGTAGAGGCGCGCCACCCCGTTCTGGTTGAGGGTGAAGGAGCCGGACGGGTTCTCGACAGGCGTCGTCCACAGCAGCTTCGGCACGTTGGTCGCGTCCATCTCATAGCGCTCCACCGTGTTGTTCGTCCGGCTCACCACGAAGCCGCGCCCCTGGGGCCGCGCGAAGTGGGAGAACGTCCGCTGCGAGGCGCTGTCCACCTGGACGGTCCACGCAAGCGCGAAGGTGGATGGAGTCACGCCGTGCACCCGGCCGTCATTGGCGGTGACCAGGATCTGGTTGCTCGTCGCATTGCGGACCACGCCGAACTCCAGGTCGCCCAGTTCGAGCCGCGCCACCTCCGCGCCCGTGAGGCTGTTGAGCACGCGCAGCGTGGCCGCGCTCGTGCCCGACCGGGTCGGGACGTAGAGCCGGTTCGTCGTGTAGTCCATCAGCATGCCGCCGCTCACCATGCCCAGGTCCCCGGGCCGGTAGCGCCAGATGAGCGCGCCCGTGGCCGCGTTCAGCGCGACCACCTGGTTCAGCGCGGACGTGTTGCGCGTGGCGAAGATGGCCAGGTCCACGTTCGAGTACGTCGTCCGGTACTCCGGGTTCGCGTAGTCGAGCAGCTGCGTCACCGGGAACGAGCTGATGTTCCCCAGGCCCAGCGTGTTGTTCCTCCAGAGGAACTCGCCCGTGGCCGCGTTGAGGACCGCCGGCACGCCGGTCTGATCTCCCACGACGATCCACTGCTGCCCGGGCCGGCCCAGCAGCGGCACCACCGGGAAGCGAGTGGCGATCTTGCCCGCCATCTTCACCGGCCGGAAGCGCTCCGCGCCGTCCTCGGACGGGTTCACGGTGTGGGTGAGCGTGGCCACCACCGAATCGTTGAAGGAGCTGAAGATGCCCACGCCCAGCTCCGTCACGGGCTGCAGCGTCGTGTCCAACCCCACCGAGTAGCACCACAGCGGGTTGCCCGCCACGCGCGCCCGGGGCGTGGCCAGCAGCCCCTGCGAGGTGGGCTGGTTACCCGGCCCGTAGCGCAGCTGATCATCCGCGTTGAACACGCGGTAGGTGTACGTCGTGCCGTTCGTCACCGCCGTGTCCGTCATGGACGACGCGGAGCTGAACTCGTCCTCGTAGGCCACCGTCGCGTTGCCCAGCACGTCACCCACCGCGTAGCGCACGCCGCTGGTCGGCGCGGTGTTGGGCGGATTCGTCCCCTGGGCGCGCAGCACCAGCGTGCCACCGTGGTTGAAGGGGTTGTCCCAGGTGAGCGTCACGCTGCCGTCGCGGGCCACGCCCGTGAGGCGCTCCACGTCCGGTGCCGCGGTGACCGCGAGCAGCGTCATCGTCGCCTCCACGCGGATGCGCGGATCGTTCCAGCCCTGGTTCAGCTCCAACCGGTGGCGGAACGCCGTGTCCGCGAGGACGGCGGTGAAGCCCGAATAGGTGATGCGGAAGGTGGCCTCGCCGCCCACCGGGATGCCGGACTCCGACTCCCAGAGGTAGCTGGTCGTGTCCGTGTAGACGTTCCAGTCCCCGAACGCCTGCGGACCCGACGCGGCCACGGAGAAGTAGTTCACCGCGGGCTTGAACAGCTTCACCTCGTAGATGGGCAGCGTGCCCCGGTTCTGTACCGTGTAGCCCACCGTCAGGGACGTGGCCGCCGTGGACACCGTCTCATGGCTCAGCCGCACGCGGTGCTCCACGATGCGGCCCTTGCGAGCCGTGACCAGGTCCCCCGCCACCGCCGAACCGTTGAGCGTCCCGTCCACCTGCGCCTGGAACTGGTAGCTGGCGCCGGGCGCACCCGACACCTGATAGCGCCACGTGAACTGCGCGGAAGCCCCCGGCGCCAGCTGCGCCACGCTCTCCGGCGACGGACCGGACACGAGCGACGCCGTCGCGTTGCCCAGCGGCACCGGCGCGCGCGGGCGCACCTGCGTGTACGCGTTCGTCGTGGACGTGTTGAACACAATCAGGCGCAGCGTCACCTGATCACCAGCGAACGCGTCCACGACGTCCATGTCCGCCGCCGCGACCAGGTTGCCCACGTTCGCCAGGGGCGAGTCCACCAGCGGCGCGTTCGAGTTGCTCGTGCGCGCCCGGACGCGCGCGGCCACGGCGCCGGCGGCGGTAGGCCTCAGATTGACCGCGAAGACGCCCGCGGACCGCACCGCCACGGACCTGCCACCGTCCTTGTTCACGGTGGTGAGGGGCACGCTGCTCGTGGAGGTGGGGTTGTCCACGCTCACGGTCGCGGCGCCGGTGCCGCGGTTCTCCACCACCACGCGCGCCACGGTGGAGCCGTTGACCGCCAGCACGCGCGGCACCAGCGTCACGTTCGCGGCCAGGATGCCGCGAGTCCATGCGGTCATGTTGTTGACGTTGAACGTGTAGCTCGTGCCGTCGCACTGGTCGCGGGCGTACGTGCCCGCCGCCAGGCGCTCGGTGGTGTTGTCGGTGGTGCGGTTCGACGGGCCCACCACGCTCAGCACGAAGCGTGCGGTCTCATTCCGAGCCAGGCCGCGCCCCTCGTCCACGCAGCCCCACGTGGACTGGAAGGTGATGCGCCGCTCGTTGGCGTCGATGTACTCGACCTTCCAGTTCGGGTTCTCCTCCGCGGGCAGGCCCCCCAGGATCTGGTAGCCCGTCGGAAGGACGAAGGACACCTCCGACACACGGGCGTCGCTCGTGGCCGTGGTCGTGTTCGTCACCTCCAAGACGAGGTCGGACGCGTCTTCCATCACCACGCGCGCGACGGTCTCTCCGGCGGAAGGGACGGGGCGCACGGTCCAGGTCTGGGAGAAGCCCACCGCGGGCAACAGCACGGCGACGAGCGCGAGGATGCGGACGTTCATGGCGTGCCTCACGTCACGGCTCCAGGGTGAAGGACGTGGCGGCAAGCTGCGCCCCATCCAGGAAGAAGCGCACCTGCCAGGTGCCCGTCATGCGCGTCATGGACACCGGCGTGCCCGCCACCGGCAGCGAATAGCGCAGCGTGCGCGTCTCGTCCGGCGGTGCCTCCACCGTCGCGCTGCGCTTCTCGTACGGACGTCCGCCCGGCGCGATGAACTCCACGTCCACCAGGCCCTTGTTCCGCACGCCGCTCACCACGAAGTCCACGTCCACCTGCTGCACCTGGGACAGGGCCGTGGGCTCCGAGCCCGCGCCCACCACCTCCGCGCTCCCGGTCGGGGGCGGCAGCGGCACCGGAGGCGGCTCCTCCTCCACGACTTCGTCAGGAGGCGGCTCTTCCGGAGGCGGCTCTTCGTCCGTGGGGCCTGGAGGCGGCGGCCGGGCCACGCTCCCGCCACCGGCCAGCACGTCCGTTGGATCCACGGGGGTGACGGAGCCGCTGCCCTGCCCCGGTTTCACGGCCGACGGCGGCGGCAGGGGGGACACCCCTTCCGAGCACGCCGACAGCACCATCGCCCCCGCCAGCACGGCCACGAGCGCCCGCATCATGTCTCCTCCAGAGGCGCGGCACCGGCCGGCGCGCGCACTTCGTCCAACAGACCTCGCCGCTGAAGCTCCCCCAGGAAGCCCAGCGTGTCGGTCAGCACCGGACCGACGTCGGTCGAAAACTCGGAAGCCACCTGCTCCGCCACCGCCCGGGCCGTGCGCTTTCCGTCGCACAGCGCCCAGATGCGCGCCGCCGTCGGGTTGAGCCCGCGCAGCGTGCGCCCCTCCGCGTCCAGCACCAGGAAGTCCGCGCCGAAGCCCTCCCCCGAGGTCCCCAAACGCTTCCGGGGAACGCTGCCTTCCTGAAAGCTCATGCGCGGCCCGTCCTTCCCAGCCACGCGGCCACCTGGCGCTTCAGCGTCGCGCGCCAGCGGCCCAGCCGCTGGGGCCCCACGTCCCAACGGTCCATCTCCAGCAGCGTGCCGCCCCGGCGCACACGCCGCGCCCGCCCGAGGATACGGACGAGAGGCAGCGGCGGATCTTCCATGGCGCCATTGTCCCCACGAAGCGCACAGAGGCTGCCGTCGCACCAACGCACCCGGTGCAGCACCAGCGAGGACTCGAAGCGCGCCAGCACCACCTCACCCGGGCGCGGCGCCTCCCTCAGCGGCTCCACCTCCGCCACGTCACCCGCCCGCAACGACGGCCACATGCTGTCCCCGGCGACAGGGATCCAACGTGGGCCATCGATCATGGAAACGGGCTGGGGAGCGCTCGACATTGCGGATGGAATCTTACTCCACCCTCTCAATGTCCGCGAATCTCCGAGGCCTCAATCCCCCAGCGATTCCCAGGACTTACGCTGCTTAACACCTTTACTCCCGGGTTTTCTGGGAAGACGGGCCGCCCCCTCCCCTCCGGCCTGGCGCGTCATGCCGGAGGGGGCGGTTGGATCAGGCCGCGGGGGCCGGAGCCGGGGCGTCTGGCTGCGCGCGCACGGTGGCGGCGACGCTGTCGAGCGCCACGGGAACGGGCTCCCCCCCGGCCATGGGCTTGAGCTTCGCCTGGCCGCTGGTGCGCTCCTGCTCGCCCAGCACCAGCGTGAAGCGGGCGCCGGACTTGTCCGCGCGCTTCATCTGGCTCTTGAGGCTGCCGCCGCGCGTGTCGAAGTCCACCTTGAGGCCTTCGCGGCGCAGGCGGCTGGCCAGCTTCAGGCCCTCGTCCTGCGAGCCCTCGTCCGCCACGGCGATGAACAGGTCCGGCCGCTGGGTGAACGTCTTGCCGCTCTCCTTCAGCAGCAGCACCAGCCGGTCCAGGCCCATGGCGTAGCCCACCGCGGGCACGTCCGGCCCGCCCAGGCCCTTCATCATCTTGTCGTAGCGCCCGCCGCCGCCCACCGTGCTGGCGGTGCCCAGCGCGGGGTGCGAGGCGATGAACTCGAAGACGGTGCGCGTGTAGTAGTCCAGGCCGCGCACCAGCCGGTGGTTCACCACGTAGCGGATGCCCAGCGCGCCCAGCTTGCGCTGCAGGTCCGTGAAGTGCGTGCGGCACGGCTCACAGAGGAACTCCAGCACGTTGGGCCCGGCCCCGGCCACCGCCTGGCACTTCTCGTTCTTGCAGTCCAGGACGCGCAGCGGGTTGCGCTCCAGCCGCTGCTGGCAGTCCGCGCACAGCTCTTCCCGGTGCGCGTTGAGGTACTCCACCAGCTTGGCGTGGTACGCGGGCCGGCAGTTGTCGTCGCCCAGCGAGTTGATGTTCAGGGTGACGTCCGTGAGGCCCAGGGCCTCCAGGAACTGCACCACCACGTCCATCAGCTCCGCGTCCTGCGCGGGCTCCTTGGCGCCGTAGGCCTCCGCGCCAATCTGGGAGAACTGACGGTAGCGGCCCGTCTTCATCCGCTCGTAGCGGAACATGGGCCCCATGTAGAACCAGCGCGACACCGGCTCCTGGTTGTTCACCGAGTGCTCGATGTACGCGCGCGCCGCGGGCGCCGTGCCCTCCGGACGCAGGGACAGACTGCGGCCGCCCTTGTCCTCGAAGGTGTACATCTCCTTGCCGACGATGTCCGTCTCCTCGCCCACGCTGCGCACGAAGAGGGCCGTGTCCTCCACCATCGGCGTGCGCACCTCGCCGTAGCCGAAGCGGCCGAACAGCGTGCGCGCGGTCGACTCCACGAACTGCCAGACCTCAATCTCGCCCGGCAGAAGGTCGTTCATCCCCTTCACGCCGTTGATCTTCTGGCTCACGTGATGACTCCGATACGCGTGCCCATGCGAACAACCGCCTCCGGCTGCATGCTGTCATCCCAGCGCACGCGGCCGGGCTCGAAGCAGAGGATGACGGTGGAGCCCATCTCGAAGCGGCCCAGCTCGCCGCCCTTCTCCACCGGGATGCCCGCGCCGTAGTTGTGCACCTTGCCGGGCTGGCCCACGTGCGTGGTGATGTCCTCGTAGGACGCCTTGATGCGGGACACGCAGGTGGCGCCCACCTTCACCACCGCCACCTTGCCGGCCACGGTGTCCAGGTAGGTGACGAGCCGCTCGTTCACGCAGAACAGCGACTGCTTGTTCTTCACCGACGCGGGGTTCACCGGCCAGAACTCACCCGGGATGTACGCATACCCGGTGATGGTGCCGCCCAGCGGCGAGTGGATGCGGTGGTAGTCGCGCGGGGACAGGTACACCGTCGTCCAGGCGCCGCCGTGGAAGGGCTTCGCCGCCTGCGAGTCACCCAGCAGCTCGTCCACCGTGTACTCGATGCCCTTGGCCTGCAGGCAGCGGCCGTTGTCCGCGTAGCCCACCTGGGACACCCGGCCGTCCACCGGGGACACGACGACCTTCTCGCCCGCGTCCACCGGGCGCAGGCCCGGCTTCAGGCCACGGGTGAAGAACTGGGCGAAGGTCGGGTACTTCTCGAAGGCGTGCTCCGCCTCCTCCATGTCCACGTTGTACGCCTTGGCGAAGGTGCGCATGGCCCAGTGGTGCACCGGCGCCGGCGCGGGCAGGCGCGTGGCCAGGCCCACCGCGGAGGACACCGCCGACTTGGGGAGCACGCGCATCAACTTCATGAAGGTCTGTTCGTTCATCGAAGGTCGTCAGCTCTTGAAAGAGAGAAGTTCAACGCCCGCCATCGTCCACGGGCACCGTGCCGCCGTCCTCATAACGGCGCACGGTTCGCACGGCGCTCTTGGGTAACAGCGCCAGCACACGGCCGTCTTCAACCACCAGCACGGCGTCCCGGTGAGAGGGGTACCCCAGCTGGCAGGACGCCCGGTCGCTCAGCTGCCAGGTGTCCCGCATTCCCCGCCCCTCCACGGTCACGGCCGTGCCGCGGGTAAAGCAGCCCTCGAAGCCGGCCACCAGCTCGGAGGCCGGGGTGCCCGTCTGGGGCCCGGCAATCACCCCGGCGTCCGCCGGCCCGGCGTCCACCGGCTCCGCCGCCACGGGCTCGGCCTGGCGCGGAAAGTCCGTCGAGGAGGGGTCCATCGTGGGCAGCGCGCTGGCGCTGGCCACCGCGCGGCGCTGCTCCTCCTGGGCCGCCTGCATGCGCGTGCGGCCCTCCTGGATGCGCTGGAGCAGGGACTGGGACGCGAGGGAGTCCACGCTGTCCGCGGGCACGCGCTGCAGCTGCGCTTCAATCTCCCCGATGGAGGGGTCCAGGTACGCGTCGTCCAGCTTCTGGGCGTAGAGCGCCGTCCACCGGCGGCTGGCCTGCTCGAACTCAGGCGAGGGCGGCGCGGGCGAGCGGCTGCATCCGGCGGCGAACAGGAAGACTGCGAGGCCAAGGCCCATGAAGGGCCGCTTCGAACGGGGGACCTGGGGGCGCACGGCCCCGGTTTATGCCACCTTCCGTCCAGCCGCGCCCCTTTTCCGCACGGGCGCGGGCAGGCGCACCTACACGCCCAGGAACAGCCGCTTGCCGAAGTTGAGCGCCAGGTCCGCGTCGAAGATCTTCTGCGCGGAGGTCTCGATGTCGTACTCCACGCGCAGGTACTCCACCGTGCGCGCGTCCGTGTCGCAGATGACGAAGCAGGCCCGGTTGTCGTAGTCGCGCGGCTGGCCCACGCTCCCCACGGACACGATGTACTTGTAGCCCTTGCGCAGCACGAACTTCTGCGCGACCACGTCGTTCACCTCGCCGTTGCCAATGGCGAACGCGCGGCACAGGTGGCTGTGGCCGATGAAGGTGACTTCCGGAAGCTCCGCCACGTACGGCGTCAGCTCCCGCGCCTGCTCCAGCGCGAAGATGTACTCGTACGCCTTCGGGTCGATGGGCGAACCGTGGCAGAAGCCCACCTCGCCGATGCGGTACGTGTACGGGAGGCTGCGCAGCCAGGCCAGGTTCTCGTCGGAGATGACGTTGGCGCTCCAGTCGAGCGCGTGCCGGGCGGCGTCGTAGTAGTACGAGTAGTCCATCCGCCCCGCCACCGCCGCGTCGTGGTTGCCCAGCAGCGTGATCTCCGCCACCGAGCGCACCAGGTCACAGCACGGGTTGGGGGACGCCCCATAACCGACGATGTCCCCCAGCGACACGAAGCGGTCCACCTTCTGGTGCTCCGCCACCCTCAGCACCTCCGTGAGGGCCTCGATGTTGGAGTGGATGTCGGAGATGACGGCGATGCGCATGGGAACCCTAGGGGTGGGTTTGCTGCTGGGAGATGATGCGCCGCAGACTCGTCAGCGCGTCCGCGTCCAACGCTTCGAATCTCAGGCCCATGCCCGGAGGGCGGCCGGCCGGCTGCACTTCCTGCCGCAACCAGACGACCGTGGCCTGCGCCTGCAACTGCGTGTCCGTCGCCTGCTGGGTGAGCCTCACCTGCGTCCGCGTCCCCGCCGCCAGCGGGGTGCTCGTCCTCAAGAAGAGGCCGCCCTCGCTCAGGTTGGCGATGCGTGCATACAGGGTCACGTTCTCACCCTCGCACCAGCAGCGCAGGTGGGTGCCGACCCGCGCGTACTTTCGATTGTCGCTCAACCCGGGGACCTCCCGACGTGGCACCTTCCCGTCCACGTCGGCGCTGAAAAAGGACGTCCGCACCGGATTTATTCATCCACTGCGTCCGCCCGAGCCTAGGAAGGGTGGGTGCGGCCCGTCAAGTTCCACACCGGGCCATCCGCCCTCTCGCCCATGCTCCCCTACCCGCCCAGCGGGCCCAGGTCGTCGAAGTGGGTGAGCTTCTTGAACTCGGCGAAGCGGGCGTGGATCTCCGGGCGCTGCACCTCGCGCAGGCGCTCCAGGCTGAACTTCTCCACGGTGAAGGACGCCATCACGCTGCCCATGACCATGGCCTTGCGCAGCACCTGCTGATCCACCTTGCCGGCGCCGGAGCTAGCCAGGGTGCCCATGAAGCCGCCGGCGAAGGTGTCACCCGCGCCGGTGGGGTCGAACACCTCCGACAGGGGGAACGCCGGGCAGGCGAAGATGTGGTCCTGGTCGAAGAGGAGCGCGCCGTGCTCGCCGCGCTTGATGACCACGCGGGACGGGCCCATGGCCAGGATGGCGCGGGCGGCCTTCACCACGTTGTGCTCGCCGGACAGCTGGCGCGCCTCCGCGTCGTTGATGAAGAGCAGGTTCACGCGCTGGAGCGTCTTGAGCAGCGCGGGGCGGCTGCCCTGGATCCAGAAGTTCATCGTGTCCGCGGCCACCAGCTTGGGCGCCTTCACCTGGTCCAGCACGCGCGACTGGAGCTCCGGGTGGATGTTGCCCAGGAAGACGTAGGGCGTCTCGCGGTAGGCGGCCGGCAGGTTGGGCGAGAAGGACTCGAAGACGTTGAGCTGGGTGTCCAGCGTCTGCGCCTCGTTGAGCTCCCAGCCGTACTTGCCCTTCCAGCGGAAGGTGCGGCCGGCCTCACGGGTGAGCCCCTCCAGGTCGATTCCGCGCCCGCGCAGGAACTGCAGGTGCACCTCCGGGAAGTCCTCGCCAATCACCGCCACCAGCTGAACGGGGCTGAAGAAGGACGCGGACGTGGAGAAGTAGGTGGCCGAGCCACCCAGCACGTCCTCCTTCTTGCCGAAGGGCGTTTCCAGCGAGTCCAGCGCGATTGAACCGACGACGAGCAGAGACATGAAGGCTTCTTCCTGGGGGTGACCCGGCGCGGGTACGGCATCGCGTCAGGGCACGGCGCATTCCAGGGGAAACCCCGTGCCCGTGCCGGGTACGACACCTTCCCGGTAACGTCAAGGGGACAACGGTCTAGAAGGTCGGGATGCCCGTGGCGGTGATGAGGGACTTCAGGTCGTCGTCGGTGAAGAAGAAGCCCGCGCCGAAGAAGAAGTCTCGGCCGGCGATCAGGCGCCGGGTCGCCGCGTCGCGCTGCCTGGCGTTGAGGATGTCGTCCATGCCCGCCATGACGTACAGGTGGTCGAACGCCTGGGCCTTCAGCATGGCGCGCAGGCGCGGGTAGCGCAGCTCGTCCGCGGTGAAGTTGAACGCGTCCATCTTCAGGGTCAGCACGTCGTCGAAGAGGTGCAGGTCCGCGCCCACACCGCCCGTGGATTCGATGAGGCCCACGCGCAGGGTGGTGAAGTAGTAGCGCTTGGCGAACTGGAGGCTGACCTTGAAGGACTCCTTGGTCACCTTCTGCGTCTGGATGACCGGGTCCCCTTCCGACGGCGGGTTCGTCTGCACCACCTGCGTGCTGACGGAGCCGCGCGGGTCGTCGATGATCTCCAGCAGGTAGTACTTGTCCGGCTTGGGGATGAGCTTCAGCGTCAGGCCGTTCTTCGACGCGCCCTGGGACAGCAGGTAGCTGCTGAACAGGCCCACCTCCGTCTGGAGGGTGCTCAGGCGGGTGGCGAACTCGCTGACGTCCGTGACGGCCTCGCTGAGGCGCTGACCCAGCTGCTCGTCGGTGAGCAGCGCCCCGGCGGCGCCCTCGCCGTCCTTCACCTTGCGGGTGATGTCCTCCAGGTTGGCCAGGGTGTTGTCCAACCGGCCCAGCGTCTGCTTGAGGCTGGAGACGCTCTCCTTGAACTCCCCTTCCCCGCTGCCCACGATGTTCTTGACGGTGCCCAGCACCTCGCGGACGTCCTGGGTGATGCGCTCCACGTTGGTGACGATGCGCGTCACCTCCGCGCCGTTGCCCTGGGTGAGGGCGCGCACGTCGGAGGACACGCCCTCCACGTTCGCCATGATGGTGTCCAGGCGGTCCGTGTTGCGGCGCACCGTCGCGTCCACCGAGTCCGACAGGCGGACCAGGTTCTCCACGATGCGCTCCAGGCTGCCCGCGCCCTTCTCGCCGCCCAGCACCTCGCGCAGCGCGCCCGTCACCTGCTGGATGTCGGAGGTGATCTGCGACAGGGACTCGAAGACGGCCTCCACGCCCTGGGTGTCGATGACGCGGCGGATCTGCCCGCCGTTCTCCAGCTCGGGCGACTGCTCCGTGCCGGGGTTCAGGTCCAGCAGGTAGTCACCCAGCAGCGACTCCGAGCGCTTGGTGACCGCGGCGTCCTGACGCAGGTCCACGCCCTTGCGGATCTTCAGCCAGACCTTCGCGCGGGTGCCTTCCAGGCTGATGTCGCTGATCTCGCCCACGGGAATGCCGGCGATCTGCACGCGGCCGCGGACCGCCAGGCCGGACGCATCCCGGAAGTAGGCCCACACCTTGGTGGAGTCTCTGTCGCTCAGTCCGCCCTTCGTGGCGAACAACACGAACGTGATGAGGAAACCACCGGCGGCAAGGACCAGCAGGCCAACACGGAAGGGCGTGACGAGCTTCTTCACCTGATGTGACTCCGAGCGCTACCACCGGCCGCGCGCGACTCTAACGATTTGCATGCCGGGTGCCAGCTTTTCATGAAGGGCTGGAATCCTTGGGGGACCGGTTTCCCTACCCCCATGTCCTAGTTCTTGCCGAACCAGGTCTGGAGGAAGACCTGGACGGCCGGGTGCTGGGACGCCCGCAGCTGCTCCGGCGAACCGTGCTCCACGATGACGCCCTTGGACAGGAAGGCGATCTGGTTGGCCACGTTGAAGGCGGACGCGATGTCGTGGCTGATGACCACGCTGGTGACGCCCAGCTCCTTCTGCGCGGTGAGGATCATGTCGTCCACGGAGTCCGTGGTGATGGGATCCAGGCCGGTGGTGGGCTCGTCGTAGAGGACGACCTTGGGGTCCAGCACCACGGCGCGCGCCAGGCCCACGCGCTTGCGCATGCCGCCGGACAGGTCCGCGGGGAAGCGGCCCTCCACCTCGCGCTTGAGGCCCATGAGGTCCAGGCGCTTGCGCACCTGTTCGCGGATGGCGTCCTCCGGCAGCGACGTGTGCTGGCGCAGGGGGAAGGCGACGTTCTCGAACACCGTCATGGAGTCGAAGAGCGCGGCGGCCTGGAACACCATGCCGAAGCCGCGGCGCACCTGCTGCAGCCCCTCCACGCTCATGGGGACGATGTCCTGCCCGTCGATGATGACCTGGCCGCTGTCCGGCTTGAGCAGGCCGATCATGTGCTTCATCAACACCGTCTTGCCGGAGCCAGAGCCGCCCAGGATGACGCAGGTGCTGCCCGCGGGCACGGTGAGGTTGATGCCGGTGAGGACCTTGTTCCCCGCGAACGTCTTGTGCAGGTCCACGATGTCGATCATGGCCCGCGCGGATCCGGGCGGAGTCTGGGGGCCCATCAGTGCATCAACATGCCGACGATGAAGTCGAGGATGAAGATGGCCAGCGCGCTCGACACCATGGCCTCCGTGGTGGCCTGGCCCACGCCCTTGGCGCCGCCGGACGCGTTGTAGCCCTTGTAGCAACAGATGAGGGCCACGGAGAGGCCGAAGATGGCGCCCTTGAGCAGGCCCTCGTAGATGTCCGCTGGCGCCATCCACTGCTGGGTGCGTGACAGGAACGTGCCGGGGGAGATGCCCAGGCCGAAGACGGCGACCACGTAGGCGCCGCTCATGCCCGTGGTGTTGAAGAGCATGGTGAGCGCGGGGACCATGAACAGGCCCGCGAGCACCCGGGGCACCAGCAGGTACTGCACCGGGTTGACGGCCATGGTCTCCAGCGCGTCCACCTGCTCGGTGACGCGCATGGTGCCCAGCTCCGTGCACATGGCGGAGCCGGCGCGCATGGTGACCATCAGCGCGGCGAACACGGAGGCCAGTTCACGCGTGAGCGTGAGGGCCACGGTGGGGCCCACGAGGCTCTCCGCGTCGAACAGGGCGAACGCGGTGGACGTCTGGAGGGCGAACACCATGCCGGTGAAGGTGCCGGTGAGCCCCACGATGAAGATGGAGCCCACGCCCACGAAGTCCAGCTGGGTGAAGAGGTTGTGCAGCCGGAACGGGCGGCGCACGCTCCAGCGGAAGACGTCCAGGCCCAGCGCGACCACGCCGCCAATGCTGCTGATGACGTCGATGATGCCCTTGCCGAGGCCCTCCACCGACTGGGTGAAGGCGCCGGTGAACCGGTTGGGTTTGCTGGGGGTCTCGGTGGTCATGCGTTCAGGCGGGCGACTCTACGTGCTCCGGACGGCGGCACAAGGGAACTGAGCGCGGGCCCATCCCACCCCCACCTCCATCGGCTGGTTGCCCGGGGGGCTCCCACGCGACGCGCGGGTGGGATGCGATGGGGCTTCCTCCGCCTGGGGTCGACCGTTATGTTGCGCGGCCCTCTTTACTTCCACGCCCGGCGCGCCCTTCAGGGGAGTTGCCGGGCCAGAGCGACACGACAGCATGGCTACTCAGAAGGTCGGCGGCGAGGTGGATGCCCAGTGCACCCGCTGCAAGATGAACCTGGCGCACACCATCCTCGCGATGGTCGGTCCAAAGATCGTGCGCGTCCGCTGCAACACCTGCGGCGGGGACCACGCGTTCCGGGGCACCGCGGGCGTCACGGACCGCCCCACCAAGGCGTCCACCCGCGCCCCTCGCGCCGCATCCTCCGGCGGCTCGACCCGCGCGGAGAAGGTGGTCATCTCCTTTGACGAGCAGCTGGCGGGCAAGGACCTCGCGAGCGCGCCCAAGTACAGCCCCAAGGACACCTACAAGGTCGATCAGGTGCTCCACCACCCGACGTTCGGCGTGGGCCTGGTGACGGCGGTGCGCGGCGACAAGGTGGACCTCACCTTCCGCACGGACACCAAGACGCTGGTGCACGGCCGGGGCGGCGTTCCGGCGGACAGGCCTGTCTTCAGTCCGCCGACGAACAAGCACACCGGACCGGCGGACAAGCCCCAGGCCGAGCTGCCCCCTGATTCGGAGGCCGCTGCTGAGATTTCCCTGCCTTCCGGGGATTGACCCGGAGGCCGGAGCGGCGGTCAACTGGGAGGCTGGGTTTCCCGTATGCGTCCGCCGCTCCATCTCGCTGTCTGCCTGCTGATGCTGGGGGCCGCCGTCGCACGGGCGGAACCGCCGGAGGTGGAGGCGACGCCCGGGCGCGTGATGCTCGGGGAGGACGTCACCGTGGAGGTGCGGGTGCGGGTGCCGAAGGGCGCCGGCCCAGTGCGCGCGGCGGCCTCCTCCGGCACCTGGGAGCAGACGCGGGTGGAGGGCGGCGCCGAGCGCGTCTTCCACTGGAAGCCTCCGCCGGTGCGCTACCCGCTGTGGGCGGTGCTCGCGTTCTGGGTGGAGGACGGCCACGCGCCGGAGGTCACCACCGTGCGGCTGCCCCTCTTGGGACGCACCACGCTGGACGTGTCCACGGCACCGGGCGCGGAGGTGGTGGTCGCGGTGGGCGACGCGCGCTTCGGCCCGGTGAAGGCGGACGGGCACGGCAATGCACAGGTGCCCGTGGAGGTGCCGCCGGATGCGACGGAGGCGCGCGTGCTCGCGACCCGGGGCACGCTCACCACGGATCGCCGCGCGCCGCTGGAGGTGCCCGCCGCGCGTCCGCTCGTCGCCGCGCTCACGCCGGATCCGCTGCCCGCGGAGGGCGGTGGCTGGCTGATCATCGCGGGTGACGAGGAGCGGATCTCCGCCTCGGAGCTGACCGTGGAAGCGGAGGGCGCCACCGTGAAGCCGGTGGATCCGGAGCGCGCTCGCTACGCGGTACAGCCGCGCGCGGACGCGACGGACGTATCCGTCACCGTTCGCTGGAGAGCTACTCCCGCCAAGGACGCGGTGCGGATTCAAGGCGCGGTGAAGCCCGGCGCCGCACGGCCCGCGGAGGGAATGATCATCATCCCGGACGCCCCCTCCGTTCGCCGTGCGCACGATGTCCGGGGCCCGGTGCCACGGACGTCGCTGTTCCTCCTGGGCGGCGCCGCGTTCGCGAGCGGCGCCAACGGTGGGCCGCTGCTGGGGCTGGGCGTGTCCGTGCCGCTGCCGGTGTGGCACTGGCGCGTGGCGGCGGAGGCGGAGGTGGGCCTGCGTCACGCGAGCCTGGACGGACAGCAGGGAGACACGGAGGTGCACTCGCGCGTGTGGGCGATTCCCCTGCTTTTGTCCGCGCGGGTCACCCTTTTCCAACATGGCTTCTTTCTGCTGGACGGCCGTGCAGGCGGAGGAGTGCTGGCTTTGAGCCATCACCTGTCAACGCAAGGCATTGAGACCGGGGACGTCTTTCCTGACGCGGTGGATGAGCGCAGAGTGCGCGCCATGGGATTCCTGGCCGCGCAGGGCGCCTATCGTTTGGGCCGTTGGAGCATCCTCACGGAGGTGCGCGCGGCCCTGGCACCGGTGGAGACACCGTCGCTGCGCGCCCAATTGGGTGGCGTGTCCGTGTCCGCGGGGCTGAGGTTCGCGCCGTGATGCGCGCGGGCCTGGCCGCGGTGGGGATGGCGGCGCTGGCGTGGGCCTGCACGGGCGACCCGGAGCCGTTGCCTCCGCCCACCATCGTCGGCGTGGAGCCCGCGACGCTGCCGGTGAACGCGAAGGACGAAGACGTCACCGTGCGGTTCGACGCGCGCTACAGCGTGGCCGTGGACTACGGCGCGGAGAAGGTGGATGCGCGCATGGGTTCAGGCCGCATCTGGATGGATGAGAAGGAAGCGACGGTGTCGCGCTTCGACCCGGCGGGCGTCGCCATCGTGACGGTGCCCCGGGGGCTGGGCGCGGGCGCGCACGCGGTGCGGCTGCAATTGGATGACGGGCGCGAGGCGGTGGCCGAAGGCGCCCTCACCCTGCGTCCTCCGGGACAGGAAGTCACCGAACCGCCCCTCACCGAGGACGGGGGCATCCTCATCCTCACCGACGCGGGGCCCATCTACGGCGACTTCGACGGCGGGGTCGACACCACGGACGGCGGCCAGCAGGTGGACGCGGGCCCCGGGCCGGATGTGCCGATGCGCGAGGGCGACATCACGGGCTTCAGCTTCGACGAAATCGAAGGCACGCGCGTGAGCCGGACGTCCTTCGCCATCACGGTGCGCGCCCAGGGCCCGAGGGCCGGGCACTTCCAGGGCTCGGTGGAGCTGAGCGCGTCGCGCGGCACGGTGTCGCCCACCAAGATTGGCCCCTGCGAGGTCGGCGTGTGCAACGCGAACGTCGTCCTGGACGCGCCCGCAGGCAACGTGCGCATCACCGCGAGGGACAGCTTCGGAGTGACGGGCGAGTCCAACACGTTCCGGCTGGAGCCGTACAAGTAGCGCCGCGCCTCACCCCGCCGCGCGCAGCAACTCCAACGTGCGCTGCATGTCCGCGGGCAGCGGCGCATCCACTCCGCGCGCTGGCAGCCCGGGCAAAGCGGGCCACTCCACGCGAGCCGCATGCAGCGGCGTCCGGGTCAGCACCTCCCGGGTCCCCTGCCCTCCCAGGTCGCCTTCCGTGAGTGGAGCCTCCCTGCCGTACTGGTGGTCCACGAGCAGCGGATGCCCCAGGGACAGCAGGTGCACGCGGATCTGATGCGTGCGGCCCGTCAGCGGCTCCGCCTCGACCAGCGACGCGCTCGCGAAGGTCTCCACCGGGCGCACCCGCGTGCGTGATGGCTTCGCGTCCGGCTCCTCCGGCTTCGCCACGCGCATGCGCCCCTTGCGGCCGGCGACGAGCGGCGCGTCCACCATCTGGGGCGCCTCCAGCCGGCCCTCCACCAGGGCGCGGTAGCGCTTGCGCACCTTGCCCGCCTCGAAGGCCTGGGACAGCGCGCGGTGCACCTCCGCGTCCAGCGCGAACACCAGCGCGCCGGACGTGTCGCGATCCAACCGGTGCACCACGTAGACCTTGCGGCCCAGGTGGGCTTCCAGCGTGTCGCGCAGGGACGCGCCGCCCTCGCGGCCGGGGATGACGAGCACCCCGGCCGGCTTGTCCACCACCATCACGCCCGCGCCCTCGAAGAGGACGCGGGGAACGTCACCGCTCATTCGTAGTCCGACGCCGGCACGACGGTGATGGGACCCAGCCCTTCCAGCAGCGGCTTGACCTCCGACGCCTTGCCCAGCACGACGATGACGGGCCGGTCCGCGAACGCGTACTTCTTCGACGCCGCGGCCACGTCCTTGGGCGTCACCGCGCGCAGCCGGTCGCGGAACTTCTCCACCCAGTCATCGCCCAGGCCGTGCATGCGCATGTCCCCGATGACGGAGGCCACGGACTCGTTGGTCTCCGTGCGCAGCGGATACAGGCCGGCCAGGTAGCTCTGCGCGTCCTTCAGCTCGCGGGGCTTGAGGCCGCCGTCGCGCACGCCGTGGATCTCCTTCAGCGCCACGTCGATGATCACCCGCGTGGACGCCGTCTTCGTGAACGTGGACAGCGCGAAGATGCCGCCCGCGCTCATCGTGTCGAAGTAGGAGCTGACGCCGTAGGTGAGGCCGCGGTTGACGCGGATCTCGTTCATCAGCCGCGACGTGAAGCCTCCGCCCAGCGCGATGTTCATCGCCGTGGCCGGGAAGTAGTCCTCGTGGCCCAGCCAGAAGCCGGGGCCGCCCAGGCGCACCTGGGACTGCGTCTGGTCCGGCTTGTCCACCAGCAGCACCGTCCCGGCCTTCGCCAGCGGCTCCTGCTTGCGGGGCAGCATCGGATCCGCGTCGGGGCCGCCCGTCCAGCCGGCGAAGGCGCGCTCGGCCTCCGCGGCCACGGTCGCCGGGTCGATGGCGCCCACCACCGTGAGCAGGGAGATCCGGGGCCCCATGCACTCGGCGTGGAAGCGGACCAGGTCGTCGCGGGTGAAGGTGGACACGGTGCGCTTGTTGCCGCCCAGGTCGCGCCCGTACGGATGGTCACCCCAGATGGCGCGCGTGAAGGCGCGGTCCGCGATGGAGGACGGATCATCCAGGTCGTTGGCGAACTGCGCCAGCGCGCGCTCCCGGGCATCCACGACCTCCTTCTCCGGGAACGTGGGCTCGCGCATCACCTGCCCCAGCACGTCCAGCATCGCGGAGAAGTGCTCCGCGGGCGTGGTGAGGTAGACGGACAGCACGTCCTCGTTGACGCCCGCGTAGAGGCTGGCGCCCACGAACTCGATGGCTTCACTGATGCCATCCGCGTCCATGCGCTTCGTGCCCCGGCGCAGCAGGCGCGCGGTGAAGTCCGCCAGGCCGTCCTTGCCCTGCGGATCCCACACGCCGCCCGCGCGCATCACCAGCCGCACGGAGACCAGCGGCAGCGGCCCGCGCTCGGCGGCGATGACCCTCAGGCCCGTGGACGTGGTGCTCTCATGCAGCGCGGGCAGCTTCAGCTCGCCGGTGGCGGCGGACTTCGGCGCCGTCGCGGCCTTCACCAGCTTCTTGGCTCGGGCCGGGACGGCCTTCTTCACCTGCGCGACCTTCTTGCGCGCGGCGGTGGCCTGCTTGCGCACGGCCTTGGCGGCCTTGCGGACGGTGTTCTTCACTTTGGCGATCTTTCGGGAGGCCATGGTTTTTACGCCTCCGCCGCTTCGTCACCGGCCTCTTCAGCGCCGGCTTCGGGATGGAGGGTGACCACCGAGCGGCGCTCGGGGGCGAAGTACTTCGCGGCCACGGCCTTCACCTGCTCCGCCGTGACGGACGCGTAGAAGGTCGGCAGGGACAGACCCTCGCGCCAGTCGCCCAGCAGGGCCTCGTAGTGGCCCAGGGCGTGCCCACGGCCGCTGTTGGTGGACAGCTCCCGCAGGTGGTCCGCGCGCAGGTTGTTCTTCGCCTTCTGCAGCTCCTTGTCGGTGACGCCTTCGCGCGCCAGCTTCTCCAGCTCCGCGTACAGCAGGGCCTCCACCTTCGCGGCTTCGGAGTCCGGCTTGAGCTCCAGGTAGAACAGGATGGTCCCCGGGTCGATGCGCCAGCTCCAGTCGAGCATCACCGACACGGCGGCCTTCTGATCGTACACGAGGGACTTCACCAGCCGGCTGCCCTCGCCCTTGGTGAGGATGTACTGGACCACGTCCAGCACCAGCGTGTCCTCGTTGCTCGCTGCGGGTCCGCGGAAGCCGATCATCACGGACGGCGACTGCGCGGGGTGGCGCACCACTGCGCGGCGCTCGCCCTTCTGCTCCGGCTCCGCGTTGAGCACCGGCGCGGGCGAGGGGCCGCGCGGGATGTTGCCGTAGTAGCGCTTCACCAGCGCGAGCGTCTTCTTCGGGTCGATGTCCCCGACGATGTAGAGCACCGCGTTGTTGGGCGCGTAGTACGTGCGGAAGTACTCCTGGCAGTCGTCGCGCGTGATGTTCTCGATGTCCGCCATCCACCCGATGACGGGCCAGCGGTACGCGTGAGCCTTGTAGACGAGCGTGCCCAGCTCCTCGTCCATCATGCCGGGGATTTCGTTGTCCACTCGGACGCGGCGCTCCTCCATCACGACCTGGCGCTCGCTGGCCAGCGTCTGGTCGGAGATGCGCAGCGAGCGCATCCGGTCCGACTCCAGGTCGAGCACCGTCTCCAGCGCGTCCGCGCTGAAGTCGTCGTAGTACACGGTCATGTCATTGGACGTGTACGCGTTGGAGCGGCCGCCGTTGGACTCCAGCGTCTTGTCGAACATCTTGGGGCCGTACTTCTTCGCCCCGTTGAACATCATGTGTTCGAACAGGTGGCTGATGCCGGTGATGCCGGGCCGCTCGTTGCGGCTGCCCACCTGGAAGAAGGTGTAGAGGCTGACCACCGGGGCCTGATGGTTCGCCAGCAGGCGGACCTTGAGACCGTTGGGCAGGGTTGCCTCGTGAACGTCGAAGAGTGCGGCGAGCGTGGGGTCCACCGCGCGCACCGCGGTGGACCGCGGGGATGCCTTGGACATAGGTGCCACACCGTAACCACGGCGCGGCTAGAGATCCACGACACCTTGACGCAGGGCCATCACCACCGCGTCCACATGGGAGTTGACGCCCATCTTCCGGTAGATATGCGACAGGTGCGTGCGCACCGTGCGCCGCTCCAGCGTCATCACCCGCCCCACCTCCGCGTTGGACAGGCCCTTGGCCACGTAGCGAAGGACGTCCAGCTCCACGTCCGTCAGACCCCAGGGCAGCTCGGCGGGCTTCTGGGCGGGCCTGGCCTGGATGGACTGGAAGTAGTTCCAGAAGCGCCGGGCGATGATGGGCTCCAGCACGGTGCCCCCGTCCATGACCTCCTGGATGCCGGAGCGGATCTTCTCCGGCCCCACCCGCTTCACCAGGTAGCCGGACGCGCCCGCCTGGATGGCCTCGTAGACCTTCTGCTCGTCCTCGAAGGACGTGAGGATGAGGATCTCCACCTCCGGTGCGCGGCGCTTGACCTTCTGGGTCACCTGGATGCCGTTGAGGCTGGGGAGCTCCAGGTCCAGCAGGACGAGCTGCGGGCGTTCACGGACGATGTCGTCCACCGCCTGCTCGCCATCCTGGGAGGTGCCCACGACCTCCAGTTCCGGAAAGGTGCCCAGCACCTTGACCAGGTTCTTCAGGAGCTGGGGCTGGTCCTCGACGACGAAGATGCGCGTGCGCTCCACGAAACTCACCGCCTGGTGGGGGGAGGCTGGAACTGTTCGTCCAGCTTCTGGTGCTGGCCCCGCGAGAAGCGGAGCTGGAAGTCCTTTTGCTCACCGGTGGAGATGGCCACCACGCGGATGTCGCGAGTGCCCGCGCGGACCGGGTAGTTCAGCAGCGGCGTCGCGCGGCGCACCTTCGCCCCGTCGATGAAGACGTTCGCCGGCAGGTTCGTGCGCAGCGTGAGGAACGCGCGCTGGTTCTTGGGAGGAACGCCGGGCTCGGCGGTGTCCTCATCCACGTCCTCGTCCTCGATGTCCCGCGCGCCCGGGTTGGCTGGCGGCGCGGGCGGAGGAGGCGCGATGGGCTTGAGCGCGGACGGGTTCGCGGACGGCGTCTGCGTGCCGTTCGCCGCGGGGGCGTTCGGGTCGTAGCGGGGCAGCTCCGGTTCCTGCACCTGCTCCAGGCCCAGCCGCCACGCGGCGACGGCGAACATGAACAGGCCCACCAGGGCGATACCGCCCGCGATGAAGAGCAGTCGCTTGCGGCGGGTACCGGCGGCCACCGCGTCCACGCGCGGCGTCTCCACCGTGTCGAAGCGCTGGTGCACCGGCAGGTGCCGGTCTGACGGCGCGGGCTCCGCCATGTCGGAGCGCACGCGGCCTTCCGCCTTCGGAGGAGCCATGCGGCGCTCCGAGCGGGGTTCGGCGGGAAGGGCTTCGGAGGCTTCCGCGCGGCCCCGGCTCTGCTGGCGGAGCACGGTCACGTCAGCGGCAGCAGGTGCCGAAGGTGCGCCACCGCCAGCAGGAAGGATCGCCGTCTCCTGGCCGGGAGCCCTGCCCCCGGCCCCCTTCGCGGGGCGCAGGGCCGGGCGCTTCGGCGGTTCTTCTTCCGCTCCCGGGGACTGGGCGGGACGCATGGCGGCGCGACGGCCGGTAGGCACAGGCGGTTCGTCGTCCCCGAGGGCCGGCCCGGGGCGCATGGCGGCGCGGCGGCCGGTGGGCACGGGCGGTTCGTCGTCCCCGAGCGGCGGTCCGGAGAAGTCCTCGATGACCTTCACGCGAGGATTGCGTCCCGCGCGCGCTGACGCCGGGCTGTCCGGGCGGCGGGACTTCTGCGCGAGCACACCGGGCGGTGCGTCCCAGCCCTGCTCCAACGGCCCCGCGGGCGAAAGTTCGGTGCTCCGCACTTCACCTGCCGGCTCGGGCTCGTCGTCCAGGGGGGCGTCGTCATCCGACGCGTAGTCCTCGGGACGGAACTCCTCGAAGCCGGGCGCGGCCTCCTGCGTCTCGGCGGACGCCTCCTTCTCCGTGGGCGCGCGGCTGTACGGCGCGCGCTGGACGATGGAGGCCTCGTACTCCTCCGCGTGCAGGTCCTCCATCTCCGCGCCGGAGACGGCCTCCAGCTGAAAGGGCTCGGCGAACGGGACGGGCCCGGGGGCCGCGATGCTCACCTCGTTGGGGAACAGCTCCGACACGAAGCGCGCCACCTCCTCCGCGCCGGGCAGACCACCGCCCGCGGAGAGGAAGTTACGCAGGGCCTGGGCGAACTCGCCGCACGAGCGGAAGCGCCGCTGGGGCGCCGGATCCAACGCGCGCATGATCGACGGATCCAACCGCGAGTTGATCCGCCGATCCAACCGGCTGGGAGGAGGCAGCGCCTCGCGGCGGGTGCTCACGCCGCTGCCCGGCACCACGGCCTCGCGCAGGGTGAGCAGCTCGTACGCGATGGCGCCCAGCGAGTACACGTCGGACGCCTCCGTGGGCGTCTCCCCGCGGGTGACTTCCGGCGCCCGGTACGCGCTGCGGCCCCGGTGCGCGAACGTGCGCTTGAGCTGGGGCACGGACAGGAGCGCCTGGAGCGCGCCGAAGTCGCAGATGGCCGGGAAGCCGTCGCGGGCCAGGAGCACGTTGCCAGGGGTGATGGCGCCGTGGACGACGCCCGCGTCGTGCGCGAGCTGCACGGTCTCCAACAGCTGGATGACGATGGACAGCGCCACCGTGGGCGGCAGCAGCACCTCTTTCGTATTGAGGCGCTGGAGCGCGACGCCCAGCGTGAAGCCGTCCACGTCCTCGCGCACCACGGCGAGCCGCTGGCGCACGAAGCCCACGTCCACGACGTGGAGGAGGCCCGGGTGGCGCACGGGCTGGAGCAGCCGCACCGTCTCCGCCACCGAGCGGGCATAGGCGGGGTCGGAGGTGCGCGGCAGGAAGAGCTTCACCGCGACGGGGATGGAGGGCAGCAGCAGGGACTCGTACAGCTCCGCGAGGTCTCCTGCCTCCGTGCGGCCGATGAGCCGGTACGTCCCGCTCATCGGGTCTTCCGGGGCGACTTGGGCCCACTGGCGCGGCGGCGGGTCACGGCGGCGAACATGAAGCCACACCACACGCACGACTCACCGCGCCGTCCACGGGGCAGCTCCAGGGTGCAGCCAGGGCAGCGGGGCCGGGGCCGGGCGGTGCGGACGTTGGCGGCGGAGGCGCTGGCCCGGGTGCGGACGAGGGGCGGCTTGCGGGCCTCCAGGGCGAGTCGGGCCTCCAGACGGCGCACCCGGTCCTCCAACGCGGTGATGCGAGCGGCCAGGCGCGCGTGGAGGTCCTCGGCGGAGGCCGGGGATGGACGTGGGGTGCGCATCGTTGGACAGAGCGTGCCAGCCCCGTGCGAAGCCCGCAAGGACGCGGGCGAAGGGCATGCGGCGCGTGTTATGTCTTGAGGTCCCGTGTCGCCCATACTCTCCCCTGCCAGGCCCATCCCGGGCGGACCCTCCGTGGATCCGCTGCACGGGAGCTTCCGTTCCTCCATCAGTCGCGAGCGCGCCGACGACGCGGCCCGCCGGGCGAGGGACTTGCTCACCGACGACGTGCTCGGCCGGCTGCTCACCACGCCGCGTGAGGCCACGGACCAAGTGCCGCATTCGCGGGACGTGTTCGTCAACCGCAACCTGCGCATGGACCACATCGAACTCATCGGGTTCGACATGGACTACACGCTGGCCATCTACCACATGCGCCGGCTGGAGCAGTTGTCGTTCGACATGACGCTCGCGAAGCTGATCAGCGAGTACGGCTATCCGCCGTTCGTGGGCGGCCTGCTCTACGACCACCACTTCGTGATGCGCGGGTTGGCGGTGGACCGCGTCAACGGCAACGTCCTGAAGATGGACCGCTTCGGTCACGTGGGGCGCGCGTACCACGGCCTGCGTCCGCTGAAGCGCGACGCGTGGAAGGAGCTGTACCGCAACAAGCGCGTGCGGCTGCGCAACCCTCAGTTCGCGTGGAACGACACGCTCTTCGCGTTGCCGGAGACGTGCCTGTATTCGGGCATCATCGAGCTGATGGAGTCGCTGGGGCACACCGTGAACTACGGCAAGCTCTACGACGACATCCGGGAAGCCATCGACACGGTGCACCGGGACAACTCGCTCAAGCGGGAGATCCGCAAGGACCTGGCGCGCTACGTGTTCCTGGATCCGGAGCTGGGTCCGGCGTTGCACAAGCTGCGCTCGGGCGGGAAGAAGTTGTTCCTGCTGACGAACTCCGCGTGGGACTACACGAACGCGGTGATGCGCTACCTGTTGGAAGGGCAGCTGCCGGAGTACCCCAGCTGGCGCAACTACTTCGACTTCGTGGTGACGGCGGCGGGCAAGCCGGCCTTCTTCACGGAGGCCCGGCCGTTCCTGGAGCTGGATTCCTCCACGGAGGCCGGCAAGGTCGTGGGCGAGGCGAAGTCACTGGAGCGCGGCACGGTGTACTCGGGCGGCAACCTGGCCCAGTTCGAGGAGTTCACCGGCTACCGGGGCGAGCACATCCTCTACGTGGGCGACCACATCTACGGCGACATCCTGAAGTCGAAGAAGTCGTCGCTGTGGCGCACGTGCATGATCGTCCAGGAGATTGAGGACGAGATCACGTACACGGACGCGCGGCGCGAGGAGATCGTCACCCTGTCGGAGGTGGAGCTGACGCGAGCTCGGCTGGACGACGAGGTGAACCACCGCAAGACGGTGTTGAACACCCTGGAGCGCAGGCTGGAGCGCGAGGAGTTGGCGGATCCCGAGCGCCAGGAGGTGGAAGAGCTGCGCAAGAAGGTGAAGGCGGAGCTGGAGAAGCTGCGCCGGTCGCTGAAGGAGACCAACGGCATCGCGGACACGCTGGAGCGCGACGTCGAGGAGGGCTTCAATCCGTACTGGGGCTTGCTGTTCAAGGAGGGCAACGAGAACAGCCGCTTCGGCTACCAGGTGGAGCAGTACGCGTGTCTCTACACGAGCCGCGTGTCGAACTTCCTGCACCACTCGCCCATGCAGTACTACCGCTCGCCGCGCGACCTGATGGCGCACGAGCAGGCGGGAGCGCTGTCGAGCAAGTTGTCCCCGATGGGCAGTGAGGGTCCGCCGAAGGGGTCGGAGAAGGAGTAGCTCAGGGGAGAGCGGGGAGCCGCCCCCAGATGACTTCGCTGAAGCGCGAGGTGGGCGCAGGCTCGATGCCCACCTTCTTCAAATCGTCGGTGTGACGAGCGCCCTTCACGACGACCCACCGGCGGGCGACGCGTCTCCCCTCCTCCACGGCTTCAGGAGTGAGGGGCGCGTGCTCCGCGAAGCGGCGCAGGACGTCGAAGGCGGGCTGGGCCTTCTTGGGCTTGGCGAACATCGGGTCGAAGAAGACGACGTCGAAGGACTTCGAAGGCAGCGTCTTCAGGTACGCGTGCGCATCCGCGTGAAGCACTTCGATGGCGCACGAGTCCGCGCCCCGGTCGTAGCGCTGGAGCCCCTCCGCGGCGACGATGCACAGGGGCAGGCTCTTCTCCAGGCCGACGACACGGCCCGTGGGACCCACGGCGAGCGAAGCCACCAGCGCGTCCTGCGCGAGCCCCAGGGTGCAGTCGAGCACGGCATCCCCGGGGACGATCTCCGCGACCTTGAGGAACGCGTCATCGCGTTGGCCCTGCCGCAGCCGCATGCGCCGCAGGTGCGCCATGCCCGCGTGGAAGCCGAACGAACCCTGCGGCTCCCACAGCGTCACGCCATCGCCGCCCACGACGAGCAGCACCTCCACCTTGGTGCCCAGCCAGGGCGCGATGCCCTCACTGGAGCGGCGCGAAAGGAACGGCAGGTTCCACCGCTGCGCCACGGTCCGCGCCTCGCGCACCGTGGCCGCGTCCGTCTTCGTGCTGGTGGTGACGGCGAGGGGAAGCGGAGTCATCGTGGAACGTATAACTGGGTATGGTCTCGAACGTGCGGCGAAGGAGCGCCACGGCATTCATGGTCGAAGACCTCGAAGGCGACTGGCATCAACTCCGGGTGCTCGATACGCGCGCCCAGCAGGAAGGCACTGTCGTCCTGGACGACGCCCTTCGCACGCTTCTGCGACGCGCGGGCTCTTCCGTGGCCATGACCACCGCGGAGGTGGAAACGGGACTGCGCACACCGGAGGCCGCGCTCACCCTCCTCCACCAGATGCGTCAGCGCGTCACGGAGGGCTCACGGCGCCTGGGCGACGCCCTCCACCGCATGTATCGCTTGCGAGACCAGGGCGACCTGGACGGCGCGCGCCAGCAGATGCGGGACCTGCTCGCCGTGGAGGTCGTGCCGTACTACCGCGAGCTCGCACAGGGCCAGCTCGCGGACCTGGACTGAGCCGCCCTACTCCGCGACCGCCTGGAGCTTCCGGCCACCCTGCATCTGCGCCACCGTCACGGACTGGTTCCGGCCGTTGCGCTTCGAGTGGTACAGGCACTGGTCCGCCAGGTCGATCATCTGCTGCTTCTCCATGGCGTTGTCCGGGAACGTCGCGATGCCCAGCGACATCGTGATGCGCAGCGGGCCCATCTCCGTCTGGAACACCTCCGCCATCACCGCCTCGCGGATGCGCTCGGCGATGATCTTCGCGCCCTGCACGTCCGTCTCCGGCATCACCATCACGAACTCCTCGCCGCCGTAGCGAGCGACGATGTCCGTGTCCCGCGCCAGCGTCTTGATGATGCGCGCCACGCCCTTGAGCACCTGGTCGCCCGTCGGGTGACCGTAGGTGTCGTTCACGTTCTTGAAGTGGTCCACGTCCGTCAACATGATGGAGCACTTGCGGTTGTACCGCCGCGCCTGAGCCAGGATGTCGTCCGCGCGCGACTGGAACGTGCGGTGGTTCAGCAGCCCCGTGAGGCCGTCCGTCGTCGCCATCCGCTCCATCTGCTCGTAGAGCTGCGCGCGCAACACCGCCTGCGCCGCCTGGATGGCGATGACTTCGATCATCCGCAGCACGTCCTGCTCGAACGCCGCCTTCTTGCGCGACCCCGCCACCAGCGTGCCCAGAATCCGGTCCCCCGCCACCAGCGGGAAGATCTTCAGCGCGCCCAGGCCGCGCACCTGCGTCTCCTCATCGAAGATGACCTGACGGTCCATCGCCTTGATGTCCCGCCCCGGCAGCGGCGCCCCATAGCGCACCACGTTCGCCACCAGGCCGTTGTTGTCCTGGAACGTCTGGCCCTCCAGCGCCTTGCCCTGCGCCGTGACGCCCGTCATCCGCGCCACGCGGTGCATCCGCTTGCCGTCCTGCTCCGACACCAGCGTCACCGCGCAGAAGTCCAGCCCCGCCAGCTGCCGCGTCGCCTCCAGCACCGCCACGAACACCTGGTCCGGGCTGCCCGCGCGGTTGAGCTCCTCGATGGCCCGGAAGAACCGGTCCTTCTCGTCGCGCGTCTTGCGGATGTAGCTCATCACCCGCTCCACCTCGATGGAGCGCAGCACCTCTCCCGCGATGGTGGTGAGCATCTTCTCGTCCTGGTCCGTGAACGGCTCGTTCTTGAGCTTGTCCGCCACCAGCACGCCGCGCACCAGGCCGCTGCCCTCCAGGATGGGCACCGCCAGCAGCGCCTGCACCGTGGGACCGCTGCTCTCGTAGTACGTGACGCCCTTCAGCCCCTGCGGCGAGTTCATCCGCACCGGCGCGCGGCGCTTCAGCACGCCGCCGATGATGCCCTCGCCCGCGTTGAACTTCTCGCGCTGCACCCGCTCCGAACCGGAGCGGCAGTCGTACAGCTTCAGGCTCCGGTCGTCCGACGTGAGCAGGAACGCCGCGCAGGTGTCCGTGCGCAGGCCCGTCTCCGCGATCTCCAGCGCCGCGTGCACCGCGCCCTCAATCTCCTTCACCGACGCGACCAGCCACTTCTCGTCGGAGTTCATCCCGCTGAAGCTGTCCTGCGTCCCGGAGGACACCAGCCGGAAGGTGCGCGCGCGCTCCTCCACCTCGCGGATGCGCTTCTGCACCGCGTCCGACTCCGCCCGCTTCGCCACCGCCATCCGCGCGGACAGCACCAGGTGGTACAGCCCCGCGAACAGCGCCAGGAACAGCGTGTGCGTCAGGAACCCGGTGAGGTTCACCACCGGCCCGCCCAGCGTCACCAGGCCGTCGTACACCAGCGCCACGCCCAGCAGCGTCATGCCCGCGTTGCGAGGCAGGAACGCCACCAGGAACGCCATCAACAGGTAGACGATGGGGAACAGCTCCCCGCCGCCAATGGCCACCACGATGAAGGCCGCGGAGATGAGCCCGCCGCCCAGCTCCAGGTCGTCGCGCAGGTCGATGACCGCGCCCACCGAGGAGCGCATGGCCCGGCGCCACGCCGCCATGCCGATGCCGATGAGCAGCCCCATCACCAGCGCCGCTTCCGTCCACCCCAGCGTGTTCAGGCCCCGGAAGCCGCCGCGCGCCAGGTGGACGAACGTCGCCAGCGCCACCGCCGCGGGGATGGCTCGGAAGAAGGCGCGCACGAGCTTCGCGGGAGAGGGCACCACGGACAGCGAGGTCATGGCGACTCCAGGTGGAAGACGATTTCGCCCGGCTTCACATAGCCGAGCTCCTCACGGACCGACTGCTCCAGCGTCGCCGGATCCTTGCGCAGCGCCGCGATCTCCTTGCGGAGCACGTCGTTCTGCGCGGCCAGCGAGCGGTTGCGCTCATCGAGCGCCTCCACGTCCTGCCGCAGGCGCAGGTAGCGCCGGAAGCCCTTGGCGTCCGCCACCGAAGCGAGGCTCAAGGCCACCGCCACCACCGCCGCCACCATCAGGAGCTTTCGCCGGGACGTCATGAGCGCCGGCGAAGGTACCAGCGGCCCCCTTGCCCGCAACTATTCCGCTCCAGCCCTGTAGCACCCCGGGCGGAGGCGGAAATCAGTCCGCCTTCAGCAGCTTTTCAATGGCCTTCGCCACGTCCGCCTGGCCCTCAATCCCCTGCCACGCGGCCACCGCGCGGCCGTGCCTGTCCAGCAGCACCGTGCTGGGCAGTGCCCGGATGCGACCGAAGGCGCTCTCACCGGCGCGCATCCGCTCGTCCGACAGGAGCACCGGGTACGGAAAGGCGTAGTGGTTCGCGAACGGCCCCAGCACCCGGCCCTCGTCGATGTCCATCCCCACCGCGACGACCTGGAAGCCCTGGGGGCCGTAGGTCTCCTGGAGATGCTTGAGCGAGGGCTGGTCCGCCAGGCACGGGAAGCACCAGGTGGCCATGAAGGACACCAGCACCACCTTGCCCGTGAGCTGGCGGGGGTCGTAGCGCGCAGGCCCCACCGACGGCAGCCACAGCGCCCGGTAGAACGCGGGCCCGGCATCCACCGGCCCGCCGTGGCGACAGCCGGACACCGAGCCCGTCAGCGTCAGTGCGCCCAGCGCCACCGCGCACAGGAGCGCGCGTCGTCGCACCGGGCTCACGCGCTCAGGCCTCTGTCTCCAGAGGGCCACCCCGGAGCTGACACTCGCGACACAGGCCGTACAGCTCCATCTTGTGCGACGTCACCGTGAAGCCGTGCTTGCGCGCCACCGCGTCCTGGAGCGTCTCGATGCGGTCGTTCTCGAACTCCACGATGGTGCCGCAGCTCGTGCAGATGAGGTGATCGTGGTGCTCGCGCCCCGCCGCCGCCTCGTAGCGCGTCTGCCCGTCACCGAAGTTGCGCGCGTGGGCCAGGCCGCACTCGTTGAGCAGCTTCATCGTCCGGTACACGGTGGCCACGGACACCTTGGTGTCCTGTTCGCGCACCTTGTTCCACAGCTCTTCGACGGACAGGTGGCCGCCCACCTCGAAGAAGGTGTCGATGATGAGGCTGCGCTGGCGCGTGCTCTTCAGCCCGTGCTGGGCCATGTAGCGCGCCAGGACCTCGTCCTTGTCCTTGTCCGAGGGGCCGTGGGAGTGGGAGTGGCTGTGGTGATGGGTCGTCATCTGCAATCTCTGGAGCACCCCATGTGTTGGGGTGGGGATGCCTGCTCCCGCAAGACAATCTGGCCGGCCGGGCCTGGCAAGCGCCCGCTTCCCCGGTGACTACCACGGAGTTCGGTGACTTCGGCTTGCGCCGCGCGTGAGCTGTTTACATTGAGGCCGGACTGGCTCATTGACACCTGTCTGGCCGCGAAGATAGAGGCATCCGCCCTCGTAAACGAGCAATTTTCCGAACCTTTCCATGATCAGTCCCTGGCAGAGAAGACGGCAGCCCGATGACGTACCCACCCCGGTGGCGGTGGCGGTGTCGGACTTCTGCCGACGCGCGAAGGCTCCGGCCCCCGCACAGCAGGTCCGCGAGGCGCTCGCGCTCCTCACCGAGGATGAGGACTTCCGGGTCCGCGCCCTCACGGATGGTGAACCGGAGACGTCCCCCCTGGGGCCCTTCGCGGTGGTGGACATCCTGCGCGGCGTGACGCCGGCGCTCGCGGCCCAGCGCCAGGAGTGCGGCTACTACGACGTGGCGCAGGAGCTGGCCCTGGTGCGCGAGGAGAAGACGCCGCCCCCCGCGCCCGCCTCCACGACGCCCGTGTTCGCGCGCCCCTCCCCGGCCTCCGAGGAGGCGGACGCGAAGACCGGCCGCCGCAAGAGCGCCAAGGCGGAGGCCGCCGCCGTCCAGGAGCGCATCGCGCCCAAGAAGCGCACCACCGACGCGGAGGACGCCGACACCGCCGCGTCCGCCCCGGCTCCCCAGGCGCCCCAGGAAGAAGAGGAGGCCCCGCGCTTCCTCAAGCGCGAGCTGCCCCGCCCCCGCGGCCGCTTCACCCGCGTGGAGGCCCAGCGACTGTCGTTCCTTGAACTGACGCGCGCGGAGGGCAAGGAGACGCTGGAGGCCGCCATCGAGGCCACGGAGCACCGCTACTCACTTCTGCGCACGCTGGAGCACCGCTACAACGGCCCGCGCGGTGAGATGACCCAGGTCGACATGGAGAACGTGCTGCGCCAGCACGGCATCATGGAGACGCTGGAGGCTCGCGAGCGCCACAACATCGAGACTGCCTACGCGTCCCAGCGCGGCGCCACCGGCCGGGTGGCCTGGGCGCTCGGCCTGTCCCCCAGCGAGCTGCAGCGGCTCAACCACGCGCTCAGGCTGGAAGAAGTCGTGGAGGCGCTGCGCGAGCGCTTCCGCAACGAGGTGCTGGCCACGAGCCACCTCACCCACCGGCTGGATCTGCTCGGCCGGGACAAGTACCTGGTGGACCTGGGCATCCAGAAGCGCTTCGCCGACGCGCTCCGCAAGGAGCTGGAGCGGCTGGCGAAGGACGCCCTGCCGGACGCCACGGATCTCCACTCGCTGGCCAACGTCGTGGGTCGCAAGCACGGCGCGCCCGCGGAGCTGGTCACCCGCGCCTTCGAGCGCCTGAATCTGACGGAGGGCCTGCGCAAGCAGCTCTCCGCCCAGGCCCAATCCCCTTCGAACTGACTCATCGAGACGAGGTACCCACCCCATGCCCATCTACGAGTACGGCTGCTCGGCCTGTGGAAAGACCATCGACGTCCTGCAGAAGATGTCCGACCCGACGCCCGCCGCCTGCACCGCGTGCGGCGCCGAGGGCACGCTGAGCAAGCAGCTCAGCCGCTCCAGCTTCCACCTCAAGGGTGGCGGCTGGTACTCGGACCTGTACGGCTCCACGAAGAAGGACGGCGGCGGTTCGTCGTCGTCCTCCTCGGCGTCGTCGTCGCCCGCGTCTTCTTCGACCACGTCGTCGTCGAGCACCAGCACGGCGCCCAGCGCTCCCGCGGCCGCGCCGAGCACGCCGGCCGCGTCCGGCGACAAGTCGTAGCGCCCCAGGCTCCACCGTCCCACCGCCCCCGGCTGAAAATTCGCTGGGGGCGCGGGGAGGCCGCACACTTGACGCGTGCCCTTCCCTCCCTCGAAGCGTCCCCCCCGCCACTGCGCGCTGTGCGGCCATCCGGAGCTGACGGATGCTCGGGGGCAGGGGCGGTTCCTCCTGGTCGCGGACCCGCATGGCCGCGGTCCCGTGTGTCCCACGCAGCGCGGCTGCCGCAACGGCAAGCTCGCGGCGACGGACACGCCGGCGCTGACGCAGGCCAGCCGCTAGGCTAAGCAGACACCCGAAGGCGCGCGCCGTCCCATCCCGCGCGCCTCCAGGTGCCATGCCGCGTTCCTTCCGCTCGCTGTCGTCGCTGTTCCTGGTGCCGCTCGTGGCCGCCGTGTCTTTCGGCTGCGCGTCCGCCACCCGCATGTCCCCCGAGGACCGGGCCGCGTTGGACCGCGGCCTCAGCGGCCCGGACGCGGAGCAGTACCTGCGCGTCTCCGCCTACCTGACGCCCTTCTTCGGGGACGCGTCCAAGCGGCTGCTCACGCCCTACCCTCCAGAGGACGTGCGGCTGGTGGATGACACCCAGGGCAAGCCCATCAACCCCGGCCCCGTCCAGGCCACCCTCCCCGCCGGCTCGCGCGTGCGGATCACCAAGGTGGAGTTCCCCACCGCGTGGGTCGTCACCGAGCGCGTCCTCTACTCCCCGCGCACCTGGCCGTGGGTGTACGTGACGGTGGAGGGCGCCCCCGCCGGAGAGCAGGTGGTGATGGTGCTGCCGCCGAACCTGGACCGGCAGGACGCGTTCCGCGCGGAGCTGGGGAACACGCTGTCGCCCCACCCGCTGACGCAGCAGCTCAACGGCTTCAGCGCGGCGGTGAAGGAGGCCGTGCGCACCAAGACGCTGGTGCCGGACATGCCCGCGGACGCGGTGCGCATGGCCTGGGGCCCGCCGGAGTCCGTGCGCCGCACGCTGGAGGGCACCGCGAAGAACGAGGAGTGGCGCTACACCGGCGAGCGCCGCAAGGCGTTCCTCAGCGACGGGAGGCTGGTGCGCGCGGAAGAGGCAGGCAAATCCGTCCTGCCCTGAATCGCCTGGCGCCTGTCTAGCGCCGGCCGCCGCGGCGGTGCTGCTTCTTGCCGCCGCCGCCCTTGCGCTGGGCCTGCGCCTCGCCCGGCCGGGTGAGGCGGGGCAGCTCACCGGCCATCACCGGCCAGTAGTCGCCCTTGAACAGCTCCTCCACCAGCTGCGCCTGGGTGAGCACGTCGCGCTTGAAGAAGGTGGCGCCGCGGCCCATCTCGTCCAGGGAGCCGCGCGCGTCGCTGCCGCCCACGCAGGGCACCTTGAGGACGTCCGCGGCCTCCACGGCCAGGTCGTTGGCCGTCTGCTTCACCTTGGCGTTGTAGCCCTCCACGGCGCACAGCACGCCGGACAGTGAGCGCACGTACTCCATGGCGGGGTTGGGCACGTCGCGGTCGAAGGGGCGGGCCGCGATGATGGCCGCGCCCATCGCCTTCACCTTGGGCAGGCACTCGGCGGCGCTCCAGGGCTTCTCCCGGTTGCTGCCCCACATCTGCACGGGCTCCGGCGCCAGCTCCGGCTTCGGGAAGAAGCACAGGTATTGGCCCCGGTCCGTGACGAGCTCCAGGCCCACGAAGACCTTCACCTTGGACCTGGCGCCGATCTCGAAGAGTTCGTCGCAGCCGTCCTGGGTGTTCGTCTCGGTGAACGCCACCGCGTCCAGGCCGAACATGGCCGCACGCTCCAGCACGGCGCGCGGCTCCAGGTCGCACCCCTTGGACAGGTGGGAATGGGCGTGTAGGTCGATGAGCATGGGCGACGCGTGCCTAACAGGCCTCCCCGGGCCTGTCGAGCCCGCGCGCGCAGGCCCTCAGGCGTACGCGTAGGACTGGAAGTTGCCCTGCTTGGCCTGGCTGTTCTTCTCCTCGTAGGTGCGAATGAGGTAGCCCATCAGCATCAGCGAGGACGTGTTCTCCAACACCCGGGACGGATCCTTGGAGATGAGGTTCGCGCTGTAGTTCAGGAAGAACTGCGCCAGCTCCTCGCCCGCTTCCTTCACGATGAGGGCGTTGAGCGCGCTCGGCTCCATGGTGCGGATGGTGTTGATGAAATCGACCGCCAGGTCCTTCTTCGTCTTCATGTCCACGGTCCTGCCCCCTTTTTCCGCCCATGCCCTGGAGCCGGAAATGGCCCCGAGCCTGTCTCTTATACACAATCT
>NZ_RAWF01000087.1:0-34594 GCF_003612075.1 Corallococcus sp. CA041A | reverse complement strand
AATCCCCCCTGTTTCCCTTATTGACTGAGGGAAATCCGGGGGTTACGAACACTCTCCCATCGGGCGGAGCCCCCCACGTGAGGGGCCCGTCCGCACCTTCCAGAGCCCATGGCTGACGACACCACCGACACGCCGGCAACGCCCCCCGCGCCTCCTCCGTCGAGCGGCGCTGGAGAGCTCATTCCCATCAACATCGAAGACGAGATGCGCCGCTCGTATCTCGACTACTCGATGTCCGTCATCATCGGCCGCGCGCTGCCAGACGTGCGCGACGGCCTGAAGCCCGTCCACCGTCGCGTCCTCTTCGCGATGAACGACCTGGGCAACCTCCACAACCGCGCCTACAAGAAGAGCGCGCGCGTGGTGGGTGACGTCATCGGTAAGTACCACCCGCACGGCGACTCTTCCGTCTACGACGCCATGGTGCGCTTGGCGCAGGAGTGGAGCCTTCGCTACCTGCTGGTGGACGGCCAGGGCAACTTCGGCTCGGTGGACGGCGACTCGCCGGCGGCCATGCGTTACACGGAAGTGCGCATGGAGCGGCTGGCGGAGGACCTCCTGGGGGACATCGACAAGGAGACCGTCGAGTTCGGCCCCAACTACGACGACTCGCTGGAAGAGCCGCTCGTCCTGCCGGCCAAGTTCCCCAACCTCCTCGTCAACGGCAGCAGCGGCATCGCGGTGGGCATGACCACCAACATCCCGCCGCACAACATGACGGAGGTCATCAGCGGCACGCTGCACCTCATCGACAATCCGGGCTGCACCGTCCTGGACCTGATGGAGTTCATCGAGGGGCCGGACTTCCCCACCGCCGCCATCATCACCGGCCGCGATGGCATCCGCCGCGCCTACGAGACGGGCCGCGGGGCCATGACCATCCGCGCGCGCACGGAGATTGAAACGAACAAGAAGGGCGACCGTGAGGCCATCATCGTCACGGAGATCCCCTACCAGGTGAACAAGGCCCGGCTCATCGAGAAGATCGCCGAGCTGGTGCGCGAGAAGAAGCTGGAGGGCATCAGCGACATCCGTGACGAGAGCGACCGTCAGGGCATGCGCATCGTCATCGAGCTCAAGCGCGACGCCATCAACCAGGTGGTGCTCAACAACCTCTTCTCCATGACGCAGATGGAGACGACGTTCGGCGCGGTGATGCTGGCCATCGACGGCGGGCAGCCGCGCACGCTCAACCTGAAGGAGCTGCTGGACCGCTTCATCGCGCACCGCCGCGACGTGGTGACGCGCCGCACGCGCTACGAGCTGCGCAAGGCGCTGTCGCGCATGCACATCGTGGAAGGCCTGCTCGTCGCGCAGGACCTCATCGACCTGGTGGTCAGCCTCATCCGCGCGTCGCGTGACCCGGATGAAGCGCGCTGGGGCCTGATGAACATCCTGTCGCCGGAGCTGTACACGCGCGAGCGCTTCCAGAACCTGGACCGCATCGACTACGCGAAGGCCAAGGCGCAGATGGAGCTGCTGGTCAGCCGCGCGCGCAACGAGGAGCCGGCCTACGGCGGCCTGGAGCACAAGTACGAGGGCGCGGGCTTCAGCGAGGACCAGGCGCAGAACATCCTGGAGATGCGCCTGCAGCGCCTCACCGGCCTGCAGCGTGAAGAGCTCTTCAAGGAGCTGATTGGCCTGGTGCGGGACATCGCGCGCCTGCGCGACATCCTGGCCAACGAGAAGAGCCTGCTCTCCGTCATCAAGGCGGAGCTGATGGAGATCCGCGAGCGCTACGGCGACAAGCGCCGCACGGAGATCACCGGCGCGGTGGATGACCTCACCCGCGAGGACCTCATCGCGGAAGAGACGATGGTGGTCACGCTGTCGCACACGGGCTACGTGAAGCGCTCGCCCCTGTCGGAGTACCGCGCGCAGAAGCGCGGCGGGCGCGGCAAGACGGGCGCGGGGACGAAGGAGGACGACTTCGTCACCAAGGTGTTCGTGGCCAGCACGCACGCGTACCTCATGCCCATCACCACGAAGGGCAAGCTGTACTCGCTGAAGGTGCACCAGATTCCGCAGGGCAGCCGCACGTCGCGCGGCAAGGCCATCGTGAACCTGGTGCAGTTCGGGGAAGGGGAGCGGCTGGCGCAGGTGCTGGTGACGCGCGACTTCCCGGAGAACCGCTACGTCTTCTTCGTCACGAAGAAGGGCGTGGTGAAGCGCACGGACCTGAGCGCGTTCGAAAGCGTCCGCGCCAGCGGCATCATCGCGCTGGGCATCGACGAGGGCGACGAGTTGGTGGGCGTCATGATCACCGACGGCACCAAGGACATCCTCCTGTCCACGGCCACGGGCATGAGCATCCGCTTCAAGGAAGAGGATGTCCGCTCCATGGGCCGTCAGGCCTACGGCGTGAAGGGCATCACGCTGGAGGACGGCGACGAGGTGGTGGGCGCGGACCTCCTGGACAAGGAGCCGGAGGAGGGCCAGGCGCCCGCGGAGCAGAGCAGCGCCATCCTCACGGTGACGGAGAACGGCTACGGCAAGCGCACCGAAGGCGCCGAGTACCGGCAGCAGGGCCGTGGCGGCAAGGGCATCATCGACATCAAGGCCACCGAGCGGAACGGCCGCGTGGTGGGCGTGGTGCAGGTGAAGGACAGCGACGAGGTGATGATCGTCACCAACGGCGGCATGCTCATCCGCATGAAGGTGAAGGAGATCTCCGTCATCGGCCGCAACACGCAGGGCGTGCGCCTCATCGCGCTGGAGAACGATGAGGAGAAGGTGATGGCCATCTCCAAGCTGCCCGAAGGCGAGGAGTCCGAGGAGGAGACGGAGGCCACCTCGCCGGTGGAAGGTGCTGGCGCCGAGGCTTCGTCGGAGGCCGCGCCGGTGGAGGCCGCTTCGCCGGAGGCTCCGGCGGACGAGGCTGGCCCGGCCAGCACGGAAGGTGAGCCCGGCTCGGAAGGCTGAGTCCAGGCGTAGAAACACGGGAGGGCCGGGCACGGGACGCGGGATGCGCGCTCCGGGACCCGGCCCTCTTCGTTGGTGCGGGGGGACTACTGCTGGGTGAGGTCCTTGGGCACGGTGAGGCCGGCGGTCTTCTCGTCGATCCAGAAGATGTTCATCACCCACCAGCGCTGGCCGTCGTTGAAGAGCTGGATGCTGTTGACGCCCTTGGCGATGAGCGGCCCGTCCTGCGTGCCGCGCGCCTCATAGGTGCTCATGACCTGCACCAGCGCGCCGAAGGCGTGCGTCTGGCGCGCAATCTCCTTCTCGAAGAAGCCATGCGTCGCGGTGCTCTCCTGGCCCCACGTCACGTAGTCCTCCGGGGTGATGGGGCGGGCCGCCAGCGTGGTCGCGCCCTGCGGCTTCCCCAGAGGGATGAGCTGGGCGCCCGGATAGAAGAGCGAGCGGAAGCGCTGCCAGTCACGAGCCGCGCCCGCCGGTCCGCTGATGACGTCGTAGAGCGCCTTGAGGATGGAGTCCTGGGACTTCACGTCCTCGGGCTTCGCCTTGGGCAGTTGGGCGAGCGCGGCCTGGGTGCGCTCCGCGGAGGCCTTGATTGGATTTGGCTTCTCCGGAGCGGCAGGGGCGGCCGCGGCCTTGGGCTGCGGCGAAGGGGCCGCGGGGGCCTGGGCGAAGGACGCGGTTCCCAGCAGGACGGCACAAGCGACGAGCAGGCGCGACATGGGGACTCCCGGAAAAAGGGGAAGGCGAAGAGCCTAATCCCACGGCGCGGAAGCCTCGCTGGGATTCCCCTCCGCGGAGCGCGCCGCACGAGCCTGTCCGACAGTCGGACACGTTGGGACCGGGCCGGGCGGCCGGTGCTTGGCCCGGCCGGTGCCGCACCGTAGTGTGCCCGCCGTCATGGCCTTCCTCTCGCTCGATGCCCTCACCCTGAAGTTCCTCGGTGCCGCCGCTCCGGCGGTGCGCGACGTGTCGCTGGCGCTGGAGCCGGGGGACGCGGTGGCGCTGATGGGCACCTCCGGCTCCGGGAAGACGGCGCTGCTGCGGCTGGTGGCGGGCCTGGAGCAGCCGACGTCCGGCAACATCACGCTCGCGGGCCGCGTGGTCGCCGGGCCGGACGTGTTCGTGCCCCCGGAGCAGCGCCCGCTGCGCCGCGTCCTCCACGACGCGGAGCTCGAATCCGGCCTCACCGTGCGCGACGTGGTGCTGGGCGTGCAGCCCAAGGGCGAAGGCCTGGCGCACGCGCGCGGCATGCTGGCGCTGTTCCAGCTGGAAGACCTGGAAGCGCGCACCTGCGGAACCCTCTCCCGGGGGCAGCGGCAGCGCGTGCTGCTGGCGCGCGCGCTGGCCTCCGGCACGAAGCTGCTGGTGCTGGATGAACCCTTCGCCGGCATGGACGCCGGCCTGCGCGCCAACGTCCTCGGAGAGTGGCGCCGCGTGCTCAAGGCGCGAGGCACCGCGGTGCTCTTCGCCACGCACGACGTGGGGGACGCGCTGGCCTTCGCGGACCGGCTGGTGCTGCTGCGCGGGGGCACGGTGGAACAGCAGGGCGCACCCGAGTCCGTCTACGAAGCGCCGCGCAGCGCCTTCGCCGCGTACTTCCTGGGTGGCACCAACCTGCTGCCCGGTTCAGCCTTTGGCCGCGCCGCGCGCACGGCGCTGGGCAACCTGCCGCTGAGCACGGAGGCGCGCGGCGAGGTGATGCTCTCCCTGCGCCCGGAAGCGCTGCGGCTCGTCCCCGACACGGACGGCGTCGCGGTGGGCGGCGCCCTGCGAGCGGAGGTGCTGGAGCGCGCCTTCCGGGGCGCGCACGTGGACTTCACCGTGTCCTGCGCGGGCATGGCGCTGGTGGTGCGCGCCGCCTCCTCGGCCCCCTTTCGCGAGGGCAGCCGCGCCCGCCTGGAGGTCGCGGGCCGCGCGGACGTGCTGGAGGAGACATCCGGCGCCGCCCGCTAGCACACCAGGCGTGCAAGCGCCCGGCACGGATGGTGCAATCACCCGCGTCCCCCATGCGTAGGGAGGGGTATGAACATCGCAGGCCTTCGAGGAATGGGAACCCGCTTCTTCCACTACGTGCGCGACCCTCGGGTGGCGACGTGGCGCAAGCTGTCCGGGCTGCTGGCCGTCCTGTACTTCGTGTCGCCCGTGGACGCGATTCCGGACTTCATCCCCGTGTTCGGCTGGCTGGACGACCTGGGCGTTCTATCGGCCGCCGCCTTCTTCATGGTGCGTGAGGTCCAGCGCTGGCGCCCCGCCCCGCCCGCCGGTGAGCCCGCGTTCGATGGACTCCCGCGTGATGAGGAGGGCCAGACGCGCGTGCCCACGCTGCGCCGGCACTCCTAGCCGTCAGTCGTTGCCGCCGCGGCGGTCCTCGAAGTGCACGAAGTCGATGAGGAACGTCGCGGCCACCACCAGCGTCCGCACGTGCGGGTCGTGCAGGCCGTTGAACCGGACGCCGAAGTTGTCGGCGTCCGTGAACATCTCCTTGCCGAACCCGCTCCACTTCTTCGCGATGGTCCCCACCTCGCGGCCCTGCTGCTCCACGTTGAACGTCCAGGGCCTGAAGAACGGCCCGCTCAAGTGGGCCAGCTCTTCGTCGTTGGGCCCGAGCACGTCGTAGGCGCGGGTGAAGAAGCGGAAGCGCTGCTGGATGGCGCCCAGGTGCCGTCCCTCGCCGTCCTCCACCTCCAGCCGGGACAGCCAGAAGCGCCACGGGCGGCGCAGCCGCAGGAGTGTCTCCCCACGCGCGGACTTGAGCTCCATCTTGAAGGGCCGCTTCGCCTTGAGGAAGCCGCGCAGGAGGAACAGGCCCAGTCCGCTGCCCACTTCACCCGCGAAGAAGAGCGGGCGTCCGTCGTCGCCCACCACCTCGTAGCGGTTGCGGCCCTCGAAGCCGGTGAGGATTTCGCCCCACTCCTTCACCTGCCGCACGCGCAACGTGTGCTCGTCACGCAAGAGGGTCAGCGCCTGGGACTCGTCGGGCATGGGCGGCTCCGGAGGCAACGGAACAAAGCGGGCAGCTTAGGGCTAGAACTGGCCCAGCACCGCCAGCCCCAAGCCGCCGTGGCGTCCCAGCGTCGCCGGGACGACGGACACGGTGGGGACGTCATCCGGCGCATCGAAGTCCCGCGTGAGGAACGTCGCGGTCCCCAGGCCGGCCAGCACGCCCACGGCGGTGCCCACCAGCAGCGCGTCCCCGTGGTCGCTGTCCAGCGCCAGGAACATCGCGCTCAAGCCCACCAGGCCGCCCAGGATGCCGCCCGCGTCGATGAGCAGCACCCGGCCCTGGGAGATGTCCAGGTTGCGCCCCACCAGTGCGAAGGTGAGCAGGCCCGCGCCCACCACGCCCTGCTCGATGGCGATGAAGTCGCGCGTCTCACCGCTCTGGGTGGCCATCACCAGCCCCGCCACCACGCCCGCCCACAGGCCGCCGGAGTTCGCCAGCGACACCTGGCCCGCGGTGGGCCGCGCGAACTCCGCCACCAGGATGCCCAGGCCCGTGAAGCCCAGCGCCCCCGCCATCACCGCCCCCGTGGCGCTTTCCCCGTCCAGGTCGAACGAACTCATGGACGCAAGGCCATAGCCGAAGCCCCACACCGTGCCGGAGTTGATGGCCGCCGCCTGCCCTTGCGTCATTCCGCTCCGGGTGGCGAGCAGCGAAATCGCAGCCCCCGCGCCGCCGCCCAGCAGCGACACCGCCACGTACGCGCGCCCATCCTGGCAGTTGGAGATGGAGCACAGCAGGATGCCCTGGGTGATGCCGTGCAGCGTCTGCACGACGGTCAACGACGCCCGGGCTCCCTTCGACGGTCCCTCCTTCGAGGGCGACTCCGGCTCCGCCACCACCGGCCGCGCCAGCGTGTCCTGCGCCAGTCGCGCGCCCGGCTCCATCCGCGTTCGCGCCAGCCGCGCCAGCTCCGGCGCGTACGGATGCCCGGGGCACACCCGCATCACGCGCTCCAACAACTCCAGTGCCTGGGCATCCTGTCCGCGCACCAGCGCGTCGAAGCCCGCCGCGTAGTCGGACTCGGCGGCGCAGGCTTCGTCACTCGCCACGAGCGGCGGCGCGGTGACGGGACCTGGAGACGTGACAGCGGGAGGTGCCGCGCCTTCCCGGGGCGAAGGACCGGGCTGCGCTGCGACGAGGACGGCCAGGAAGAAGGGCGCGAGGACCATGCAGGCTCCCACCCTAGTCACCCCCGCGGAAAGACGGGAGACCCGGGACCCCGGTCCTCCTGGAAAGGAGGACCGGGGCCCGGGTGACGCCACGCGGCGGCCTACCGCGTCGCCAACGTCTCCATGTGCTGGCGGAGCGCGGCCATGTCCCCCAGCCGCCCGTCCAGACCCGGAAGGGGCTTCGCGGCCTGCTCGATGCGGCCCCGCGTACGCGGACCCGCCGCCACCAGCCACGCCACGCCCAGCGCCAGCTCCGCCACGTCCGGCGCCTGGCCCAGCTGCGAGGCCAGCGCGAGCAGCGCGTCCACGGCCTTCTTCACCTGCGCGCCGTGCAGCGGGTGGCTGCTGGTGATGCCCTCGCGCAGGAGCACCAACAGCACCCGCGCGGTGGCGCGAGCCTGACGCACCGGCTCCGGTCCTTCACCCGTGCCGGCCCACAGCCCGTTCGCCAACTGCTGGCCCAGGATGCCGCCCACGTCCTCGGTGGGGATGGAGGCCTCCGCCACGGACAGCGGCAGGGACTCCTTCTCCTGCTCGTAGACCACCTCCGCCTTCTGCTCCTGGGCGCGCCGAGACTCCAGCTCCGGGGCGCTCTGCATGGCGGCGTCCTTGCGCGGCTTCGCGGCGGACATCAGCCGGTCGAAGAGCCCACCCTTCTCCTTCTTCGCGCTCTTCGCGGACTCCTGCTCCCTGCGCTCCATGGGCGCGCTGGCGCCCCCGGGTCCGGAGCCATCCGCGAACTCCGCCTGGAAGGAGGACCCGGTGGTGGGCTCCGGCCCCAGGTCGCGCGCGGGCGCAGGGGAGGGCGCGGACATGCTCGGAGGCGGCGGGGGGACCGCGCCGCCCCGGGAACGGCTGACCCCTCCGGGCGCGGGCATCGACTTCGAAGCCACCCGCCGCTTCATCACGGGCGGCCGCGCCGGCGCGAGCGCGTCCGCGAGCCCGCCCTCCGGCACGTCTTCGTCGTCCATGTCCCGAGCGGCCTGGTTGAACATGCTCCAGCCCGCGGGCGCGTTCACCGGCACCACGCGCGTGTCCGGCGTGCCGGATGCACGGCGGTCGCCCTGGCGCTCCTCCACCACCACGAAGGACGTGTACTGCGTGGCCAGCTGGTGCTCGACGGCGAGCCGGACGATGCGCTCCTTCATCGCCTCCGCGCGCCGGCCCACCAGCCCCGCGTCCATCCAGCCCCGGATGCGCTCGGCGGCCCACAACTTCTCCACCACCGGCCGGTCCGACTGCGCGGGCAAATCCAACCGCACCGTGAGGGAGAAGGGCTCCCGGCCCGACTTCCCCTTCAGCGTCACGCTGCCCGTGCCCGCCTGCGCATAGCGCCCGAAGAGCGTCCACGGCGTGCCATCCACCAGCGGCGGCAGCGTGGCCGGCGCCAGCTCGCTGGCCTCCACGCCGTCGAAGCGCACCTCCAGGTCGGTGACGCGTGGCGCGAGTGCCCGCGAGAACTGCGCCACCACCTTCTCGTCGATGCGCTCTCCCGGGTGGATGAACTCCACCGCGCCATCCGTGCGGCGCGCCAGGTCGCGCAGCAGCGCGTCGCTCACGTTGGTGCCGATGCCGAACGAGAACACCCGCCCCGTCCCGCGCGCCGCGAGCACCGCCTCGAGGATTTCGTTCTCGTTGCCCACCTGGCCGTCCGTCAGCAGCACCACCACGCCGTCCGGCGCGGCCTTCATCGCGGTGACCATCGGCTCCGGCAGCTCCGTGCCGCCGTAGGCCCTCAGCCCCGCGACCCACGCGTCCGCCTGCTCCAGCGTGCGCTGGGTGAACTGCACCGTCTGCGGAGAGAAGGAGCGGAACGAGTTCTCGAACGCGATGACGTTGAAGCGGTCACCTTCACGCAGGTGGCGCAGGCACAGCCGGAGCGCGGCCTGGGCCTGGGGCAGGCTGTCGCCGTCCATGGAGCCGGACGTGTCCACCACGAACACCACCTCCTGCCGGGGCGGCGTCGTCGCCAGGTTCAGCAGGTCCGGCACCACCGTGAGCGCGAACGTGCCGGGGCCTTCCGCCTTCCGGTGGGTGACCACGGGCGTGAGCATCACGTCCGGGTTGGCGTTGCGCATCGTGAGCACCACGTCGCGGTCCAGCGCCACCTCGTTGCCCGCGAAGTCCTTGAGGAACGAATCGCGCTGCAGGGTCACCCGCGTGCGGGTGCCGTCCTTGGTGGCGGTGATGCGGTGGGACGGGCTCTCCACCACCACGTCACGGCCCACGTCGATGAGCAGGTCCATGCGCAGCCCGTAGTCCACGTTCATGCTCGTGGGCGGGGAGATGCGGTCCGCGTCCGGCACCCGCGTCGTGGGGGCCGCGCTGCCGTGGCCGGTGCGGTCGCCGTGCACCGCGCCGGGCATGTACCGGGGCGCCACCAGCGTGGGCAGCATCCAGCGCACGCTGCCTTCTTCCGCGGTGAGCGTCTGCAGGAACTCCACCTCCACCAGCGTCTCCTCGCCCGGCAGCAGGTTGCCCACCTGCGCGGTGAAGACGTTGGCGCGCTCCTGGTCCAGCAGCGCCGCGCCGTGTCCTTCGGTGATGGCGTCGTCGTAGGCGCGGAAGGCCGCCTCGCGCTCCTTCACCACGCCGGCCACGCGGCGGCCCGCGCACGTCATGGAGAAGGCGCTGAGCGTCGCGTCGGAGGGCAGGGGGAAGGTGTAGATGGCCTCCACCGGCTTCTTCTCGTCGTTGCGGTAGCGCTGCGTCACGCGCACCCGCGCGTGCCCCCCGAGCAGCTCACCGGAGACTTCCACTCCCTGCAGGGGCACCTGGGCCCCGTCCCGCGTGAACAGCCCACACTTCGCCTGCTCGTTCATGACCGCGTTCCTTCCTGGAACTCCTCGATGAGGGCGCGCACCCGCTCCGCCAGCGCCCGGACCTTCGCTTCCGCCTGCTCCGACACGTGCAATTCCAACCCCGGCGCCAGGAGCCAGCGCTGGTAACGCGCCACCTCCACCGTCGGGTCTTTTCCCGGCCGCTTCGGGGGCATCCGGAGGACGTCCTCCGGTACCGGCAACGTCCCCGAGCCCACCGGCGACTCCGCCAGCCGGCGCAGCTCCTCCGGCGACAACCGCAAGAGCTCCGCCTGGATGGCGTCCAGTGGCAGGAACCTCGCCTGGAGCACCCGGATGGCCTTGAGCCGCACCCGGTGCTCCTCTCCGTAGACCGTGTCCGGCCCCTTGAAGGGCGGCGCGGGCAGGAGGCCCCGCTGGACGTAATAGCGGACCGTGCGAGGCGAGATGCCCACCTCCTCCGCCAGCGCGGTCAGCTTCCACTCCGTCTGTGTCTTGGGCGTGCTCACGAACCTGACAGTATGTTGTGACAGTCGTGGTGTCAAGACGTCGGTGGCGATTTGCCAGTGGTGGTGTCGGGATGCATGGGGTGGCGGCCGGGCGGGCGGTGGGACAGAAGGGGGCATGAACGTCGGCGTGGACGGCCTGGACCCCTCCTCCATCCAGCTCATTGGTACGGCGGTGACGCCCGCGGTGATGGTGTCCGGGTGCGGCATCCTGGCCACCGGCCTGGACAATCAGATTTCGCGCATCACCGCGCGCATGCGGGACATGGTCCGGGAGTGGCGCACGCTGCCGGAGGGCCATGCGCGCCGTTCGCTCCTGCGCGAGGAGGTGGCCATCATGGACCGCCGCCACGCCATCCTCGCCCGGGCCATTGGCTTCACCTACGCGGCGCTCTTGTCCTTCGTGGTGACGTCGCTCCTGTACCTGCTGCGCCGCAGCGTCGCGGTGCCGGAGGGGCTGCCGGTGATGTCCTTCTCCCTGGGCGTGGGACTGTTGGGTTCCACGGCGGTGCTGGCCCTGGCGTCGCTGCGTTTGAGCCGCCGCGCCATCACGCTGGAGGGCGCGGAGCTCTTCCGCGACGGGCGGCCGGGCGACCCGCCAGCGCCCTGAATTTGTTCCGCAGCGCACGCGAAGGTGCTAGCGGGTGCCTCCGAGACGCGCGGGTCTGGTAGGTCCCGGCTCGCGCGCCTGGTATCGCGCAGGATTCAGCAGCCTCTGTGGCTCAACCCTCACCGTGGAGCACGTGAACATGGCAAACGCCCAGGTCTTCTTCGACATGTCGATTGGTGGCCAGCCCGCCGGCCGCATCGTGATGGAGCTGTTCTCCGACGACGTCCCCAAGACCGCCGAGAACTTCCGCGCCCTGTGCACGGGCGAGAAGGGCACCGGCCGCGGTGGCAAGGCGCTGCACTTCAAGGGCACGCCCTTCCACCGCGTCATCCCGAACTTCATGTGCCAGGGCGGCGACATCACGCTCGGCAATGGCTACGGCGGCGAGTCCATCTACGGTGAGAAGTTCGCGGACGAGAACTTCAAGCACAAGCACACGGGCCCGGGCATCCTCTCCATGGCCAACGCGGGCCCGAACAGCAACGGCTCGCAGTTCTTCCTCACCACGGCCAAGACGGATTGGCTCGACGGCAAGCACGTCGTCTTCGGCAAGGTCGTCGAGGGCATGGACGTGGTGAAGAAGATTGAAGGCGTGGGCAGCCAGTCCGGCGCGACGCGCCAGCCCGTGAAGATCGAGGACAGCGGCCAGCTGTAATCCCGCCGCTCCGTCTCACCCGAAAGGTCCATCCGTGCCTCGCGCGCGGGTGGACCTTCGTCGTTTCCGCCGGAGGCGTTTCAAGACGGGCCGTGGGACGCGTCCTCGTCCTCCTCCTCCTCGCGGGCCTCCTCCGGGCGGAAGGGCCGCGCGGGCACGGCGCCGAACGCGTGCAGCAGCTCCAGGGGGATGGGCAGGATGGTGTGGTTGCCGCCGCCGGTGATCTCCACCAGCGTCTGCAGGTAGCGCAGCTGGAGCGTGGCGGGGTTGCGGCTGAGCACGTCCGCGGCCAGGGCCAGCTTCTCCGCGGCCTGGTGTTCGCCTTCCGCGGCGATGATCTTCGCGCGGCGCTCGCGTTCGGCCTCGGCCTGCCGCGCGATGGCCCGCTGCATCTCGAACGGCAGGTCGATGTGCTTCACCTCCACGTTGGAGACCTTCACGCCCCACGGGTCGGTGCGCGCGTCGAGCACCTGCTGCAATTCGTGGTTGATGCGCTCGCGTTGGGACAACAGGTCGTCCAGCTCCACCTGGCCCAGGATGGCGCGCAGGGTGGTCTGCGCAATCTGGCTGGTGGCGTAGAGGTAGTCCTCCACCTGGAGCACGGCCTTGTCCGCCTGGATGACGCGGAAGTAGACGACGGCGTTGACCTTCACGCTGACGTTGTCCTTGGTGATGACGTCCTGCGGGGGCACGTCGCGCGCCACCGTTCGCAGGTCGATGATGACCATCCGCTCGACGAAGGGGATGAGCCAGCGGAAGCCCGCGCGCTTGAGGCCCACGTAGCGGCCCAGCCGGAACACGACGCCGTTCTGGTACTCGGTGACGATGCGCACGCCGGAGATGAAGAGAAGAAACAGCAGCGCCACGGGGATGAGCCAACCCAGCGCTCCAACCAGCTCGTTCATGGCATCGACTCCGCGACGGTGAGGGTGAGCCCTTCCACGGCGCGCACCACGACCCGGGCGCCCTCGCGGATGGGAGTGAAGGAGACGGCGCGCCAGCGCTCGCCGTGGACGAACACCTCGCCGCCCGAGGGCGTGACGAGGCCCAGCGCCGTGCCGGCCTCGCCCACGAGCCCCGCGTCGCCGCCCCGTTGTGGCAGCTTGCGCGTCTGGGCGCTGCGGTACGCGATGAAGGCCGCGGTCCCCGCGAACACGAGCGCCGTGGGCAGCATCACGCCCCACGACAAGCGGAAGGATGGCTCCACGAACCAGCCCGGTTCGAAGCGGTCCACCAGGAACACGCCGCCCAATATCAACAGCCCCACGCCCGCCGCGCCCAGCAGTCCGCTGGTGACGAACAGCTCCGCGAGGATGAGCCCCACGCCCACCAGCATCAGCACCAGCGCCCCCGAGCGCACCGGCAGCGTCGCCGAAGCCATCAACGCCAGCACCAGCGCCACGCAGCCAATGAGCCCCGGCGCCACCGCGCCCGGATGGGACAGCTCCACCACCAGGCCCAGCGCCGCGACGAGGAACAGCAGGTAGATGAGCGACGGCTGCGCGAGCGCATGCACCACCCGCTGTGACAGCCCCGGCTCCAGCGACACCACGCGGGCCTCGCGGGTGGCGAGCGTCACGGTGTCTCCATTCGCGACCTCCACGCGGCGGCCATCGACGGCGGAGAGGAAATCAGCCTCGGTGGGAGCAACGAGCTCCACCACGCGAAGCTCCACGGCGCGGTCCGCGGGAACGCTGGCGCTGTCGCGCACGGCGGCCGCGGCCCACTCCGGATTGCGGCCCCGCTGCCGGGCGATGCCCTCCGCGAAGGCGACCGTGTCGTTCTCCACCTTGCGGGCGAGCTCCTCGCCACCCACCTGCTCCACGTCCTCGCCCCCGAAGCCCACGGGATGCGCCGCGCCGATGTTCGTCCCCGGAGCCATGGCGCTCACGTTCGATGCGAGCGCGATGAACACGCCCGCGCTGCCTGCACGTGAGCCGGAAGGTCCCACCCACACGAGCACGGGAACGCGCGAGCCCAGGAACGCGCGCACCACGGTGCGGGTGGCGTCCAAGGAACCGCCCGGAGTGTCCAGCCGCACGAGCAGCGCCGAGGCTCCCTCATCCTCCGCGCGCTTCACGCAGTCCGTGAGGTACGCGCCCGAGCCGGCATCCACCACGCCCTCCAACTCGCACCGCGCGACGAAGGACGATGAAGCGGGAGCCGCCGGAGCGGCGAGGCCCACGAAGAGGAACGCCAGGAGCCAGCCCCAGAGGACGTGATGGCGCCAGCGCATCCTGTCGACGTGGTCCTGCATGTCCGCCCCCGAATGCGCGCCCCTCTCGCACACGCACTCGGACAACGATGTGCATCGGACCTTCGGATGACCGCGTCTTGAAGCCGGGGGCCTGGAGGGCAGGCGGGCAGGGAGGGCCCGGCGCCCCGCTTGTGCATCCAGTCCTGGACGATGGAGGGGATGCGCGTTGCTGGAGAAGGACGCACCTCCTTAGGGTCAGCCTCTCGCTCTTCTTCCAGGAGGTTTCATGCGCCGTGCCGTGCTGATCATCGCTGCTCTGGGCCTGTCCGCTGTTGGGGCGGGAGCTTGCAGGACCACCCAGCCCCCGGGGACGGAGGACCAGATGCCCATCCAGGGCCCGGACACGAACCGCGAAGTCATCCAGAACGTGCCCAACGAACCGGCGGGCCCCGCGGGTCCCGTCAATGCGCCGGACGTGGACGGTGGCTTCCCCGAGGGCGGCGGGTAGTCTTCCGCGCCATGACGGCGGAGACCACGGTCTACAGGGCGGAGCGCGTGTGGACGCTCGATGCGGAGCGTCCGCGCGCGGAAGCATTGGCGGTGCGCGACGGAAGGGTGCTCGCGGTGGGGACGCTCGCGGAAGCGCGCGCCGCCGCGGGGCCTGATGCGCGTGAAGTGGACCTGGGCCGCGCCACGGTGGTGCCCGGCCTGGTGGACGCGCACGCGCACCTGCACGGTCTGGGCAAGAGCCTGACCACGGTGCGCCTGGAGAAGGCGCCCTCGGTGGAGGACGTCCTCCAGCGTCTGGCGAAGGCGCCCGCGTCGAGCTTCCAGGGGGACTGGTTGCTCGGCAAGGGGTGGGACCAGAACGAGTGGCCCGGCGCCGTGTTCCCTGGCCGCGAGGAACTGGATGCGCGCTTCCCCACGACGCCGGTGTTCCTCATGCGGGTGGATCATCACGCGGCCTGGGTGAACGGCGAGGCGCTGCGCCGCGCGGGCATCACGCGGGACACGCTGGATCCGCCAGGAGGCCGCATCCTCAAGGACGCGAACGGCGAGCCCACCGGCGTCCTCGTGGACAACGCGATGGACGTGGTGGAGGCCGCCATTCCCGCGCCCACGCGCCAGCAACTGGAGACCCGGTTGCGAGCCGCCCTGGAGCGGTGCGCGCAGGTCGGGCTCACGGGCGTGCACGACGCGGGCATGGACCTGCAGGCCTTCCGCATGTTGCAGGACTGGGACGCTGCGGGGACCTTGCCCCTGCGCGTGTATGCGATGGCGGCGGGGCAGGGGGAACAGCGTCACGGCTATCTGGAGCAGGGGCCGTGGCAGGGGCGTCACCTGTCCATGCGCTCGGTGAAGTTCCTGGCGGATGGAGCGCTGGGAAGCCGGGGCGCGGCGCTGCACGACGACTACAGCGACGAGCCCGGCCAGCGCGGCCTGTTGCTCCTCTCGCCCGAGGAACTCGAGGCACGGGCACAGGCCTTCATGTCGCGGGGCTTCCAGGTGTGCATCCACGCCATTGGAGACCGTGCCAATACATTGGTCGTGGACGTCCTCCTGCGAGGCGCGGAGCGGACGGGCACACAGGCCCTGCGTCACCGGGTGGAGCACGCGCAGATTCTGCGGCTGGAGGACATCCGGAGGTTGGGCGCGGCGGGTCTGGTGGCCAGCGTGCAGCCCACGCACGCCACCAGCGACATGCCCTGGGCACAGACGCGGCTGGGGCGCGAGCGGCTCCGGGGGGCCTACGCCTGGCGCACGTTGAAGGACGCGGGCGCGCACCTGGCGCTGGGCAGTGACTTCCCCATCGAGAACCCGGACGTGCTCGCGGGGCTCTACGCGGCGCGCACGCGGCAGGACGCGAAGGGCTGGCCGGAGGGCGGCTGGTATCCGGAGGAGCGCCTGAGCGCGGCGGAGGCGCTGGAGGGCTTCACGGCGGGGCCCGCGTGGGCTTCCTTCGAGGAGGCGCGGCGCGGAAGGTTGAAGCCAGGCCTGGACGCGGACTTCGTCGCGCTGTCGGAGGATCCGCTGGAGGGGCCCGCGGCGGCGCTGGTGGACGCGCGCGTGCTGGCCACGGTGGTGTCGGGCGCGGAGGTGTTCCTCGCGGACGGGTGACGCGGTTCAACCGCCGAAGATGTGCGAGCGCGCTGCTTCGGCGATGGCGACGACGGCGGGGTGGCGCAGGCGGCGCTCCACGGTGATGGCGTAGAAGCACTGCTCGATTTCGTCGGTGTGCCCGATGGCGGTGACGTTGAACTGTCGTTGCACCTCGGCGTCGATGATGGAGGGCATGGCGAAGATGCCGTGCCCCTTCTGTCCGAAGGCCTGGAGCAGCGCGCTGTCGTCGAAGTCACCGGCGATGAGGGGCCGGATGCCGAGCCGCTCGAACCACAGGTCCAGCGAGCGGCGCACCGACGACTCCTCCGACGGCAGCAGCATGGGAGCGCCGTCGAGCGAGCGCGGGAAGTCCTTGCGCAGGTGCGCGAGCGGTTGGGCGGCGAAGAACGTCACGCCGCACTTGCCCAGCAGGTGGTTGAAGGACCGGACGCTGACGGGCTCGGAGCCAGGCGCGTCCGCGAGCACCACGTCCAGCTCATGCAGCGCCAGCTGTGCGAGCAATTGGGGCAGGGGGCTCTCGCGGCAGATGATGCGCAGCGAGGGCCCGGCATCCAGCGCGGGCTTGAGCAGCTGCTCGGCGACGAGCTTGGGGATGACGTCGAGCACGCCCACGTTGAGGCGCAGCTGCTGGCCGGTGGGCAGGCCGGAGACGACGTTCTTCAGCTCGTTGCCCAGGCGGAAGATTTCGTCCGCGTAGCGCATGACGGTGCGGCCCACGTCGGACAGGACGAGCTTGCGGCCCTTGCGCTCGAAGAGCTGGTGGCCCAGCGACTCCTCCAGCAGCTTGATCTGGGCGCTGATGGTGGGCTGGGCGAGGCGCAGCTCTTCACTCGCCTTGGCGATGCTGCCCGCCCGCGCAACCGTCCAGAAATACAGGAGATGGTGGTAGTTGAGCCACGCCATGACTTAGGAATAACCGAAGGGTTTCATCCAAACTAGCTCATTTTTTAAAGTGTCGTCCCCGCTTATCTCTACGTCCGTCACCGCGCGATGGGTGCGCGGGGGACTGATTGGGGAGGTACGCGTCATGGAAGCCATCTACGAGGAGCTTGAGTCCACGACGGTGGAGGGTGTGGAGACCGAGGTGGACTCGGCGGAAGTGGAGATGCGGGTGCGGGGGCACCTGGAGCTGGTCCGCCGGCTGGCCTGGAAGTACCGCTGGACGGGCCTGTCGCTGGAGGAGCTGATGTCGGAGGGCAACGTCGGCCTGGTGGAGGCGGCGCGCCGGTTCGAGGAGCGGGGAGTGCCGTTCGGTGCCTACGCGCAGCAGTGGATCCGCGCGCGCATCCGGGCGTACGTGTCCCGCACCTGGAGTATGGCGGGGGGCCGCGCGCCGTGGATCGTCTTCCAGCTCCGGCGCGAGCGGGCGCGGCTGGAGGCCCGCTGGGGCGAGGGGCACCCGGAGGTGACGAAGCGGTTGGCCGAGGCGCTGGGCAAGAAGGAGGAGGACGTGGTGCGGGGGACGGACGCGCTGGCGAAGGACGTGTCCCTGAACGCGCCCCTGGGCCTGGAGGGGGACGCGACGCGGCTGGACATGCTGGAGTCGGACGAGGACTCGGCGGAGGAGCAGGCGGACCGGGGCGCCTGGGCGGAGAAGCTGCACCAGAGCGTGGCGGCGGCCTGGCCGGAGCTGGACGCGAGGGAGCGGGCGCTGGTGAAGGAGCGGATGCTGGTGGAGGACGGGGTGAGCGCGGAGTTCCTGGCGAAGCGCTTCGGGGTGACGGCGGTGCGCATCCGGCAGATCGAGCAGGGGCTGCGCCAGAAGCTGCGCCAGCGGCTGACGGCGGGCTGCACGGCCTGGGACAGCGAAGCGCCCCGGCTGGCGGCCTGAGTGTCGAGCGAGGAGGAGGGTTGGCGGAAAAGGGGTTGACGTCGCGGGCCAGTGACCGTAAATCGGCGCTGCCGCTCGCGGTGCGCGGTACGCCCAAGTAGCTCAGTCGGTAGAGCAGGGGACTGAAAATCCCCGTGTCGGTGGTTCGATTCCGCCCTTGGGCACACCAGTACGAAGAATCTGAAGGGCGTCGGACTCCGGTCCGGCGCCCTTCGTCGTTTCTGACGTCAGCGGCTCGCACGCGCCGGTGCCGGATGCGCTGCACGCGCACCAATGCGCGCCTGGTCTTCTTCGCTCCCGAAGCGCAGGTCGATGCGCCGCACCGCCTCCACCCATTCCTGGACGGTCCGCGCCCCATCCAGCATCGAGCGGACGAAGGGATCTCCGCGCCGCTCCTGGCAGCGGCTCCACAGGAGCTCGGGTGGCTCGCTCAGCAGGTTCCCGACGGCGCCTTCGTAGGACGGCATCGCTTGCACGTCGCCGTCCGGCTGGATGTACCAGCAGCCACGGCCTGTCTTGAGGCTGAAGTTGCTGGTGGTCTGGACCGCCACGCCCGGTGGCGCGAGCGCCTGCAGCCTCGCGGTGACCGCCGGGTCGTCCAGGGCGTGCATCTCGTCGTCGGTCAGGAACTCCTGGCTGGCGAAGGTCTCCCGCGTCGCCAGCCCCGAGGGCGCGACGGCCCCCAACACCAGGTGGCGAAGCCTCGGGAAGCGGGGCGCCACCTCCGTGCAGAAGCGCTCGAGCTGGTCGTGATTGCTGCGGACCACCACGCATTCGATGTCGAGCCGCATCCCGCTGGAGGCGTGCTGGTTGAGCAGCTCCAGCGCCGCCAGGGTCCGGACGAAGCTGCCGGGACGTCCCCGAATCTTGTCGTGGACGTCCGCCGTCGCGCCATCCAGGCTGACATGGACCTCGTGAAAGACTTCGCCGAGCCGCCGCGCCAGCGCCTCCGTCATCCCCCAGCCACTCGTATAAAGGATTGTCTGGACACCGGCCTTGGACAGGCGTTCGGCAATCCCTGTCAGTCCTGGGACGGTGAGCGGCTCCCCGCCAGAGAACGTCACCTGGCGCAAGCGCATGGAGAGCAGGACGTCGACCAGTTGCTGCATCTTCTCGGGCGGGAGCTGCCGGGAAGGGCGCCTGCCGGATTCTGAGTGGCAGTGGGTGCAGAGCAGCGGGCAACGGTATGTCACCAGCCAGACGAGCGCGCGAGAGTACGGGCTGCCTTGGGTCACTGTCTTTTGCATGGGCTGACAGCCTGGGCCGAACAGGTGGAGGCCCTCGCGTCCGCGGGAGCCTTTCAGGGATGGCTGGATTCGAAGCAATACGCTAGAAAGCATTGCCATTGTAGGGGGGCCGGAGCGTCAGTGATTCGGGGTCCGGTCATCTCCACGCTGACAGGAAATGTCTGCTCCGGGCAGAGCGGGAGGTCGTCATGCCCATCCAGGATGAGTGTTTCTATGTTCGCAACATGGCCTGCACCTTCCTTCGCCGCTCCGACGGGTGTCTGGTCATCTCCGGGCGTGAGGCACTGGAGTTGCGCCGTGCCGACGCGGCGATCGTCGCGGAGTTGATCCGTCTGGCCTCGGTGCCGCTTTCTGGCAGCGAGCTGCGCCGTGGCGCTTCGAAGCTGGAGAACGGCCCCGCCGTGCTGGAGGCGCTCGCGAAGGCCGGCTGCCTCACCGAGGGCCGGACCCTGGACGCGCTGGAGGCGAAGTCCTCCCCCCGGCACAAGGCGCGAGGACAGCCACCGCTCGGCAACGTCGTGTTCGGGCTGACCGGGGCCGTGGCCAGTGCCTACATGCTCCCCTCCATCGCGCGTCTCCAACCCTTCGCCAGGAGGATCGACGTGGTGGTGACGCGAGCGGCCCGGCCCTTCGTGGCGCCCGCTGCCTTCGAGGCCCACGGCATCCAGGTCTGGGGAAGCGCGTCCGCGCGCCGGGGAGAGGTGCGGGTCCCTCACATCGAACTCGCCGACACCGCCGACCTTGTCGTTGTCTGCCCCGCCTCCGCCCACGCCATCTCCAGGCTGGCCCAGGGGAGCTGCTCCGACCTGGTGTCGCTCGTGGTGACCGCGACCCGCGCCCCCGTCATCGTCGTGCCCTCCATGAACGAGGCCATGTGGGACCATCCCGCGGTCCAGCGCAACGTGGCCCGTATCGTCGCGGATGGCGTCCATGTCGTGGAGCCTCACCGGGGCCTGGAGGTCGCCTGGCTTGCGCGGGGCGCGCCTCCGCGTCTGGGCTTCGGGACACAGGGGCTGCTGGACGGGGCCATGCTCGCGACCTTGACGGCCGTGGCCGCCAGCAAGTCCCGGACGCGCGAGGTTTCGCGGGAGTGAGTCGTGGATGGGCGCTCATCGCGCATCAAGGAGGGTTCCCGGGTGGCTGTCTTTCCCTTCCAGCGGCTCTTGCGTGACGGACGCCTTCGCGTCCGGTCGCTCGCGACGGTGCTCTCCCAGGTGCGTGCCACCGTCCGCCTCGCCTGGGAGGCGGACCGGGCCTCCATGGTGTGGAGCGCGGGGCTGACGCTGCTCGCGGCGCTGTTCCCGCCGGCCATCGTCTACGTGGGAAAGCTCGTCGTCGATGGGGTCCTGGCCGCCGCGAAGACCCGGAGCGAGGCCCTCTCCTCCCACACCTTGTGGCTGGTGGCGCTGGAGTTCGCGCTCGTCCTTGCCTCCGCCGCCCTGGGCCGGCTCATCGCGCTCGTCCACGAGGTCCTCCAGGCGCGCCTCACCACCGCCACCAACCTCAAGATCCTTCACAAGGCGTTGGCGTTGGAGCTGCGCCACTTCGAGGACCCCCAGGTCCACGACACGATGCAGAAGGCGCGGCGGGTGGCGGACAGCCGGCCCCTGGTGATTGTCGTGAACCTGTTCTCGACCGTGCAGCACGGCGTCACGCTCGCGAGCTACGCGGCGCTCCTCCTGGCCTTGTCGCCCTGGAGCGCGCTCATCCTGGTCGCGGCGTCCCTGCCGGCCTTCTTCGTGGAGGCACGCCTCGCCCGCGAGTCGTTCGAACTCCACTCGGAGCGCGCGGGGGCCGCGCGGCGGCTCGACTATCTGGAATGGCTGCTCACGCGGGACAACCATGCCAAGGAGGTCAAGCTGTATGGCCTGGGCTCCATCATCCTGGACCGCTACCAGCGGTTGGCCCGGTTGTTCTACGAGCGGGACCGGAAGTACGAGCGGCGGCGGTTGTCCTTCGGGCTGGGCTTCGGGGCGCTGTCCATCCTCGCCTTCTACGGGTGCTATGCGTTCGTGGTGGCCCGGACCGTCATGGGCGTCCTCACCCTGGGGGAGATGATTCTCTATATCGCGGTCTTCCGGCAGGGGCAGACGGCGCTCCAGGCGACCCTGCTGTCCATCGGGTCCGTCTACCGGGAGTCGCTCTTCATGTCGGACCTGTTCCAGTATCTCGCGGTGCCCACGGACCAGGAGGGCGCGCGCGTGCTTCCCCCGCGGAGCCCGGTGCGGGGGCGGGCCCAGACCATCGAGTTCCGCGACGTGTCGTTCCGGTACGCGGGACAGCAGGGGTGGGCGCTGCGGCACGTCAACCTGACCCTCCCGGCGGGGGAGAAGCTCGCCGTCGTCGGGGAGAACGGGGCGGGCAAGAGCACCTTCGTGAAGTTGCTGCTGCGCTTCTACGAGCCGACGGAGGGGTCCATCACCTACGGCGGCGTCGACCTGCGGGACATGGACCCCGGCGACCTCCGCTCCCGCTTCAGCGCGGTGTTCCAGGACTTCGTCCGCTACCAGTTCAGCGCCGCCGACAACATCGGGCTGGGGGACACCCAGCACTGGCAGGACGCGGCGCGGATCCAGGCGGCGGCGGAGAAAGGCGGTGCCAGCACGCTCATCGAGTCGCTGCCCCGGAAGCTCGACACGCTGCTGGGCCTGTGGTTCGAGTCAGGCCAGGACCTGTCCGTGGGGCAATGGCAGAAGCTGGCTGTCAGCCGCGCCTTCATGCGCGACGCGGAGGCGCTCATCCTGGACGAGCCGACGGCGAGCCTCGATGCCCGCGCCGAGCAGCGCTTCTTCGAGAGCTTCCGGGCCCTCGCCGAGGACCGGACCGCGCTCATCATCTCCCACCGGTTCTCCACGGTGCGGATCGCCGACCGCGTCGTCGTGCTGCACAACGGGGAGATCCAGGAGCTGGGCTCCCACGAAGAACTGCTTCGCCGTGGTGGACAGTACGCGCATCTCTTCCAGCTCCATGCGGACGGCCACGGCGACGAGCCTGCTTCGGGACGCGCGGGGCGCTGAGCCCGCGGACTGCCCGGCCTCAGCTCAGCGCCCCCCGGAATGTCCGGGGCACATAGTGCAGGAACAGGGACGTGGAGCGGCAGCCCTCGGGGAGCGTGGGGCGGGCGTGGGGGATGTCGCAGCCACGGTAGAACGCACACTCGCCCGATGTCTGGTGGAGGGTGCCCGGCCTGCCGCCAGGCGGACTGAAGACGAGCGGCCAACTGCCGGGCCCCGTCCGGCCTGACGTGAAGTCGACCAGCAGGGTTCCGCTGAACCGGCACTGCGCCCGGTCGGTGTGGCGGGCGAGCCGCGCGCCGGGCTGGTAGCAGCCCAGGTAGTTGTAGGAGGGCCGGGCTTCGACATCGAAGAGGTTCGACACGACGCCCGCGAGCTGTTCGTGGAAGAAGCTGGAGACCGGATCGTTGTGCCGCACGTAGCGCAAGCTCTGGGGGTCTCCCAGCACCAGCAGCCCGCTGCTCACGAGGCCCCGGTAGTAGGCGCGGAGGGCTTTCATCTGCGCGGGGTGGAAGAGCCCCGCCATGTTGGCATAGCCCCGGTGCTCCAGGAGGATGCGCGCGGAGTCGAGCGCGTAGCGCCAGGTGGCCCGCTCCCGGGTGAGCTCCTCCTGGGAGAGGAGGATGCGCGCGGCCCTCAGCGCCTGGAACTCCCGGGGCGTGAGCGTGGGCGCGGGTCCGCCAGGCCGCAGCCGGGTGCAGGCCCCGACAAGCCAGTCGGGGACCTCGTGGACGGCGGTGATGCCGGTGACGGCATCGCGCACCAGCGCGAGCGGTAAGCGCCCGGTCAGTCCGAGCAGGCCCAGATGGCGCTTCTCCCGAGGAAGCCGTGGGGGCGCCGTCAGCAGCTTGAAGCCCGTCACCACGACGGTGCCGGGCGCGAGACGCGGCTTGCGGCCCGCCGCCGGGAGGTCTTCTCCCAGGAGGCAGCCGAAGCGCGGGGCCTGGGGAACCTCCGAGGGCGGGACCAGGTATCCGGCCTCGCGCAGGACCGACACCTCGGTCTCGTCCAACTCCAGGCGGCCGCGGCCGTGGCTCCGGGCGCTCTCCGCCAGCGTCCGGAGCGACTGGAACAGCCGAGGGTGCAGCCGGCTGTCGATGGCGGTCGTCAGCCTGCCTCTCCCGGGAAACGGCGCGGAGACCCGGAGCCCGACCGGGGCGGAGCGCTCGCGGGTGAGCTCGATGGATGCGAAGGGGTTCACCACGAGGTTGGACACAGCGCCTCCTTGATTTGGGCCGCTCCTAGCGGATCCGCCTGCGGTGCCGGTTCAGCAGCCGGTAGGCCGGCAGGGCCCATTGCTTGACGGCGTCATGGACGGCGGGGCCCGCGATGCGCCGCTTGAGCGCGGTGTCCGCGATGAAGCGGCGCTTGCCCCGCGGGTCCTTGGAGTACACCCGCAGGCTCTTCTCGACGCGCGCCCGCTCCGCCCGGGTGGGGTGGACGCCAAACGCATCCATGACCGCCACCAGCCGCTCCAGGTCGATGTCCTCGTAGTTGAGCAGGTGGGCCTTCGCATCCGCGCTGTCAGCGGCCACTCCGCAGAAATGGCTGACGGCTCGCGCGCAGTACTCCTCGCGCGTCATGGCGTCCACGGTCCGGGGACCCCAGCCAAAGTACCGTTTGACCTGCTCCGGTGTGGGCCGGTCCATCCAGCCGGAGGGGCGGGCCATGTTGGACACCACGACGTCCACGGGGTCCCGGTAGATGAAGAGCCACGGCACGTCCGGCCAGAGCCTGCGGACGACATCCAGACGGACGGTCTCCAGACTGGCGAACTTGATGAAGAGCCGGCGGTCGCGCTTCGTGCGGCGCCGGCCGAAGACCTTGACCAGACTGCGAAGCAGGGCGTCCCGCTCCGCCTGCGCCGCGGCGGACGCGCCCCGGGGCCTGGGGCCTGGCACCGAGGCCAGCAGGAGCGACGACAGGACGTCGGGCTCGCCGGGAACGAGGGTGCCGTCCAGGCAGCGCAGCGCGTTCTGCACCAGCGTCGAGCCGCACCGGGACATGTGGAAGATGAAGCCGGAGGGCGACAGCCCGTCGATGGCTTCCGCCACCTGATGGACCGTGGCCGGACTGCTGACGTTGCGCCCGATGCGCGGATGGCGCTGGAGCAGGAGTGCGATGGACTCGTCGTAGAAGGGCCCTTCCTGGAAGCGCCCCGCCTCGTTGATCCATTCGATGCCGCGGGGCTCCTCGGCCAGACGGTCCCAGGCGGGAATCCACCCCTCCCAGAGCGCCGCCATGGCGCCCCGGGGCGGCGGGGGGATGGGATGCACCAGCTTCGCGCCCATGAAGTCACCCGTCATTGGACGACACGATGTGGAACAACCCCTCGTGGGTCAGCCGGCGCACGAGCGTCACCCTGCCCTCGTCATCCAGGGGCCCCGGAAGCTCACCCACCTGGAAGCGCGGCGTCCGCAAGATGAAGCGCAGCGCCTCGCCGAAGTCCGCCGGCACCGACACGGCCCGCTGGCCGAACTGGAGCGTGGCCTTGCCGTCGCCTTCGCGGTAGCGCATCAGGGGCCCGAACCGCCGCTGGACCTGGCTGCGCGTGTGGACACGGGCCGCGTCTTCCTCGGAGCCCAGCGTCAACCCCGACACGCGCGAGCGGCTCCTCATCAGGACCTCGACGACCTCGGAGACCGCCGCGTCCGGGTCGAGCGACTGGAACAGCGCCTCACCCAGCCGGCGGAACTCCCCGCGCAATTCATCCCAGGCGGCGCTGTCGCTGGCGAAGCCCGGAGGCAGCCCGCGGCGCAGGCGGGGCTCCTGGTGGGCCCGCTGGAAGACGGCGGAGGCCAGGCAGTCCGCGTAGGTGATGGACTTGAAGCCCACCGTCAGGTGGAGCGAATGGCCGCCATCCGTCCGGGCCTCGTGGACATGGCCCCGAGGCAGGTAGAGCAGGTCCCCCGGCTCCAGCGTGAAGCGCTGGGTCGGCGACGAGTTGTCCACCTGCGAGGGCTGGTGGCGCGTGACGCGGAAGCGCTGGGCGTCCTCCAGGTTCTCGAAGCGGAAGGGCGGGACGTACTCGAGCGGCAGGTCCACCGGCGGAGGGCTCAGGCTCCACGTCTTGCGGCCGGCCACCTGGAGCACGAGGACGTCGTGGCGGTCGAAGTGGGCCTGCACCCCCTGGGACCTGGCCGGTGAGCAGTAGAGGTTGACGTTCACCGGCGCGCTGAGGCGCTGCTCCAATGACAAGCACAGGTCGCGGATGGAGGTCGAGAAGCGGTGGGCCGCGTTCACCCGGAGCGTGCTGCCGGCTTCGTAGCCCGCCTGGAGGAGCTGTGCGTCGGGGGCGCGGGTCGGGTCCTTCATCCTGTTGCGCGGCAGGTCGGAGCGCAGCAGCTCGACCGCGGCCGGGTCCAGCGCGAGGGCCGAGGCGACCAGGTGGTCGAGCCCGGCCTGGGACAGCAGGGGGGCGTAGAAGTCCGGCTGGCCCCGGGAAAGACGGTAGAAACGCTTCTCCCAATGGTCCGCCAGGAAGGCCTCTGGCGTCAGGTCTCCGAGCAGCGCCTCCAGGCTTGGGGCATAGCTGGCGGGCGCGAGGGCTTGCCGCCGCGGGGTCCGGGCGGAGCGGAGTCTGGGTTTCACGGGAGAGGGAGTCGGGCCTGGCGGGAGGGTGGGTGGCAATGCATGGCTTTCCCAGGCGGATGGAGGACCCGGGCAATCATTGTTCTGGTGCTGTGTGTCTGACAAGTGAAAGCGTGAAGGGTTTCCGGGGAAATGACCCGTCATTGAGCCGTCATGGTAAAGAATTACGGAGACGACGGCCGGGGGTGGTTGCCATTCAGCGCGAGGATTGGGGTTCGGCGCGCATCCGGGCCTGGAGCAGCGTTTCCGCGAGGGCCTGTGCCACGCTTTCCTGTCCCCGCCGTGAACCCAGCCGGCGGTTCGCGGCCATGTGCGTGAAGGACAGCGCCTCACGAGGTCCCGCGTTGGGAGTGGCGTCGCGCCATGCCCGCAGCAGCTCCATCAGCGCCCGAGGGGGGGCGTCCCGCCCCAGCTGTTCCAGCAGGTCCTGCCGGGCGCGGAGCCGGCGGATGAGGGGCGCGATCTCGGTTCGCCGGGAACGCTCGCGGCACGCGGCGGCGCCCGCGGCACGGCCCAGGAGCAGCTCCAGGTAGGCGGCCATCACCGCTCCCGTTTCGATGAGCAGCCGCTCCGGCTCCCTGCCCGCGCCCCAGCTCCCGAGCGCGGAGTCGCTGTCCCAGGTGAAGACGCGGAGCGCGGCGTCCAGCGCGTCGGCGCCGCCATAGCGGAAGGTCTCCGGGCGGAAGGTCTCCTGGCGGACGTCCGTGGCGCCGTGCTCAAGCGCGAGGTCGAGCAGGGACTCGAAGCGGTCGAGCGGGGACTCTCCACGCCAGCGCAGGCGGACCAGCCGGCGGGGCCCTTCCGCGAAGCGGACGTAGTGCCAGTCACCGGGGCTGGCGGGGAGCATGGGGCGCAAGGCGACGAGGAGCCTGCGCTGCGCCGCCTCGTCGGCGAAGAGGGTGAAGGAGCGCCACTGCCGGTGGATCCGCGTCCCGTCGGTGGGGGGCCTTTGTTGGCGCGGAGCCGGGGCGGGCAGCCGGCGGCGGAAGCTGGGGACCACCTCGCACACCACGGTCCTCGCGGTGGCCTCTTCCAGCCAGGGCGCCTCTTCCAGATAGCAGGAGGCCGCGGCGGACCGGCTCGCGCGGAGGAGCTCCGTCCGTCCCCAGTGGGACTCCAGGTCGATGGGGAGCCGCCGCTCGTTCTCCACGAGGCAGACGACGCGGGGGACGCCATTCGCCTCGCGCCAGTCGCGCAGGGCCCCGGCGCGCTCCCGCGAGTACGGCCCGCCGGGACGCCAGCGCGCCAGACAGAGGATCTGCCCCCGCCAGGTGAGGCGCGGCAGCCGGGGGAGGTTTCCGAGTTCCCGCCAGTCGAAGCCTCCCGGATGGCGCGCGCCCTCCATCGCCAGTTCCAGGAGCAGCCTCGCGACGCGCGGGCTCGCGCGGGGGGCCAGCATGTGACCCTGGTGCAGCACCAGCGGCGTGCCGTCGCGGAGCGCGAAGACGAAGCCCTCCGGCGCCGCCCGCACCATCACGTCCTCGGGGCGGACCCGCCGCCGGGAGGCCATCCGGGGAGCGCCGTTGCAGATCACCTCGCTCGACCAGGCATGCGCGGCCCAGCGCAGCGAGGGAGGCGAGTCCGCGCGTGTCCAGACCACCTCCGCGTGCAGGGCTCCCCGCTCCCCCTCCCAGGTCCGCTGGTGGCCCAGGACCTCGTCGCGGAAGGTCTGGGGCAGACACCCCAGGAACCTCCCGAGCGAGCGATGCGGCGCGCCCGAGCCGTGCAGGCTCCCTGGGACGAGCGTGAACGCTCCCCGCTCCAGGTCGGCCTGGCTGGAGGCGACGAGCAGACAGCCCGCCTCGAACCCGTCCGCGACGGGAACCTCCCGCGCGGCGGGGGCGGCGAAGCGCGAGAGCTCGTCATCCTCGAGGACGGCCCGCCCCCCGGCGGCCATGCCCCGGTGGTACACGGTGGCCAGCCAGCGGGCACGGGCCTCGTCGGCGGGTGACGGGGGCTCCAGATCGGCCTCCCATGGCGCGGGCAGTCCGCTGATGAGCGGATCCGCCAGCTCCGCGGCGCAGACCCATTCGTCCGTGAAGCGGTCCCGGAACAGGCGGTGATAGGTCCGGAGCCTGCGGGCGCTGTCGGGGAGCGACTGGCACGACAGCAGCGCCAGTGCCCGGTGGGCGATGGCCCGCCGCACCGATGCCGGCAGGGGGACCGTTTCGGCGACGACCGCCGCCGTCACGCCTTGGAAGGAGTCCACTTCACCGGGCTTCAGGAACCGCTCGGTCAGCTCCGGCTGCGCGACAGTGTCGAGCAGCCTCACCCGCACCAGTTGTTCCTGGACGGGGGAGCGCCCGCGGTCTGGATGGATGCCGCGCAGCTCGCGCCACAGCTCTTCGCGGAAGTCGAGGAGCGCCTCTTCCTGGGAGTGCGCTTCCGCCGCCACGATGCGGTTGCCGCGACGGGCGAGGACGCGCTCCGAGGCCAGCACCCGGCGGTGTCCGGTGTTCGCCTGGAGTCCCGCGACGCGAATGGGCAGCGCGCGGAGGTCCGGCCAGCAGCCCTCCGGTGCGTCGAAGCGCGCCGCCGCCGCCCACGCGAGCAACCCCACCGGTGTGCAGCGCGAGGCGGCGCGCAGCAGGTAGCGCAGCAGGGCGCCCCGGGCGGCGTCATCCTTCCCCCCGCCCTCCCAGTACTGGAGCAGTTGGGGGCTGGCCGTGGCGATGAGCGGACGCAGCTCCGGACGCTGGAGCTGCTCCTCCAGCCAGGTGTGGAGCGCCGCCGCCTCCTGACCCGGGTCGTCCCGGGCCAGGGCCTGGAGCTCCGCCAGGAGGCCCGGAGCCAGGGCGGGCAGGCGCAGCGCGCCGTGCACCAGGGACTCCAACTCCAGCGCCCCGAGTCCCAGCCGCCTCGCCATCCCGGCCAGGGACGCCTCGGGTGCGGCCCCCGGCGTCACGGGCCCTCTTCGGGCTGCGTCGCCAACCACGCCACGAAGACGAACTTCTCCCCGCGCGAGACCCGCTCGGCGCCATGGAGCAGGCTGGAGTCGAAGAGCACGGCCATGCCGCCATGCGGTTGGACGCGGATGTCCAGCTTGGGAAAGGCTGTCTCTCCGCCGTCGAAGTCGTCGTTGAGGTAGCAGACGATGGACAGGCGGCGCTTGCCGCCGGGGCGGTCATCCCGGTGGAGCCGGTAGAAGTCGTTCACGCCGTAGCGGACCAGTTGCAGCGGCGTCATCGTGAGGTGCCTCCAGGGCAGCCAGTCCGCGCCAGCCAGCGCCAACTGGAGCCGCTCCCGGAAGTCCGCGAAAGCCTCCGGGAGGACCTTCTCGGTCAGCACCCGCGCCGAGCGGACCTGGGGCTTCAGCACCTTGCCCTCCCGGTTCAGCACCGTCGCGGCATCCCAGTCCGGGGACTGCTTCGCCAGCGCCACGATGTGCTTCGCCTGCTGGCGGGTGAAGAGCTTGCCCAGGGCGATTCCCACCTCCAGGGGCATGAAGGCCTCGACCTGCCGCGAAGGTCGCGGCGCTGGCGCGCGCGCACGTTTTCCGGCCGCGCTCACGGGCGCCCCCCCTGGCGTGAGCGGGCGCGCCCACGGCTCCGTCCCCGGGGGGGCTCGGCGCTGGGCGGCACCGTCAGGTAGAGGGTCCGCGGCGCCTCTTCCTTCATGTGCAGCGCAATCCCAGGCGGGAGGTCGACACCGAGCACCTCCTTGATGACACGCCGGGGGGTCGCCAGCAGCTTCATGCGGAAGAGGGGATCGACGCGCGCGCGCCGGGCGATCGCGACCTTCAATGCCTGCCATGGGCTTTCCCAGTGCCGCTCCATCCCGTCAGTCCTCCTCTTGGCGCAAGGCGTAGAGCAGGCCCTCGCGGGTCAGCCGGCCCACCAGCGCGAGCCGGCCCTCGTCATCCAGTGGCCCCGGTAGCGCCCGCACCTGGAAGCGGGGGGTTCGCTGGATGAACCGCAGGGCTTCACCGAAGTCCGCCGGCACCGACACGGTCCGTTGTCCGAACTGGAGCCGCGCCTTGCCCGCGCCCTCGCTGTAGTGCAGGAGCTGTCCCGCCCGCCGCTCGACCCGGTCCTGGAGGCCCAGGTGGGCCGCGTCGTCCTCCGCGCCCAGCGTCATCCCCGTGAGCTGGCCGCGCTTGTGAAGGAAGGCCCGGGCGATGTCGGTGACCGCTGCCTCCACGTCGAGCGCCTGGGGCAGCCGCTCCCCCAGCCGGCGGAGTTCCTCGTGCACCTCTTCCTGGACGGTGCCTCCGAGGAGGAAGCCGGGCGGCAGGGAGCGGCGCAGGGCGGGCTCCCGGTGGGCCAACTGGTACAGGGCGGACGCCAGGCAGTCCACGTACGTGAGCGTCTTGAACCCGAGCGTCAGGTGGACCGAATGGGTGCCATCCGCGCGCGACTCGTGGACGTGGCCCCGGGGCAGGTAGAGCAGGTCTCCTGCCTCCAGCACGAAGTGCTCGGTGGGGCCGTCGCTCCCCGCCGGCTGGAACCGGGGGGTGCGGAAGCCGCGCGAATCCTCCAGGTCCTCGAAGCGGAAGGGCGGGACGTACTCGAGCGGCAGGTCCGTCTCCCGCGGCGACAGGCTCCACTTCCGCCGGCCAGACACCTGCAACACGAAGCAGTGCCGGTCGAAGTGCACCTGCGCCGTCTCCGAACGGGCGGGGGCGCAGTAGAGGTTGACGTTCACCAGCGCGCCGAGGCCCTGCTCCAGGTGTCCCCGGAGCTGGCGCAGCGGGCCCAGGAACCGGTGGGCCGCGTTGACGCGCAGGGTGTTGCCCGCGTCGTAGCCCTCCTGGAGGCGCTGGGCGTCCAGGGGACGCCCGGCGTCCCCCGGCCGCGCGCGAGGCAGCAGCTCCACGCTGGTGGGGTCCAGCGCGAGCGCGGAGGCGATCAGATGATCGATCTCCGCCCGGGGCAGCAGCGGCGCGTAGAAGTCCGGCTGCCCTCGGGAGAGGTGGTAGACCCGCTGCTCCCAGTGGTCCGCCAGGAAGGCCACTGGCGTCAGGCCTCCGAGCAGGGCTTCGAGGCTCGGCGCATGGACCGGAGGCGCGAACGCTTCCTGCCGCGCGACACGGGCGGAGCGAGGTCGGGGCTTCACGGAGGGACGGGGCGCCCTAGCAGGACGGCGGGTTGCTGTCGCCGGGGCAGTCCTCGGGGCAGGACGGCGGGTAGTCGAGGCCGCTCTGGACGACCTCGATCTCCAGGGCCGTCAGCTTGCGCTCGCTCCTGGGAACGATGATGTAGAGCTGCTGGGGCGTCTCCTCGAAGGGCTGCAGGCGCAGGCCCTTGGGCAGCGGATAGCCCACGGCCTCCTCGAAGGCCGCCTCCGGGTGGGCCAGCAACTTCTTGCGGAAGTCCGGGTCGTTGCGGGCCCGCGCCTTGAGCAGGGGCTTGAGTTCGGCCCAGGCGAAGACCGGCTCCGCGGCCAGCTGCGGCGTGACCGTGCTGCGGGAGCGCGTCACGACGGACTTCGTGCGCTGGCCGCGACCCTGCGCCGCCGCGGGCTTGATCATCTTCTGGGCGGTGCGCGTGGCGGACTTCGAGGACGTCGTCGTGGTGCGCCTGCCTGTCGTGCTGGCCATGATTCCTCCGGGCACTTCGTTTGTGTTTGCGTGTCCCGGGTGACCCTTCCAATCACTGAAGGCAGGCGCTCACCCGGCGCGCTCTGCATCAAAGACAAGCTACACAGGCATTGTCGTGGATTGCAAGGGCGTCAGGCGTTATTTGAAGGGCCTGGGTGGATTGGGGGCAATCATTGCAAAATTCCGCCAATCCTGGCGTGGGATGGCAGGCATTTCCCCCGGGGGCGCGCCATGGCTAGAGTTCGCGCGTGGTCGCGTCTGTCCAAGCAAGTCCTTTCATCCGGTCCCCTTCGCGCAGGTGTCCTCTCGAATGAGCGCCCAGATCCAGCACCCCCTGCCCATGCCCTCCCGCGCCGTCATGGCCAGACTCTGGAAGGGCTGGCTTCCGGCCGCGGTCCGGTTGGAGGCCGACGTCCCGCGCGTGCTGTGGCTCCAGGCCGGGGAACACTACGAGGAAGCCCCCTTCTACCGGCACGCGGTGGAGGCGCTGATGCGGCGTGAGCCGCGCATCACCCGCAACCGCACGAGCCTGGGGACGGTGAACCTGGTGGGGGACGTCCTGGACGCGCTCAAGCCTTCCGGGTTCATCTTCCACATGTCCCGCTGTGGCTCGACGCTGGTCCAGAACGCCTTGCGGTGCCTGGACGGAAGCATCGTCCCTGGCGAACCAGAGCCGCTGTGCACGCTGCTGACGCCGTACTCCCCCAGCGTGTGGCCGGGCGAGCGCGAAGACTGGGAGGCGAGGCGCGACGCGTTGCTCCGCAGCATGGTGCGCATCTTCGGGCAGCGGCGGCGGCCCGGGGACCGGCGGTACTTCGTGAAGTTCACCAGCCGCAACAGCGTGCAAATCGATGTCATCCGGAGGCTGTGGCCGGACGTGCCGTGGCTCTTCGTCTACCGGAACCCGGTCGACGTCATGGTCTCGAACCTGTCGCGGCCTCCGGGCTGGATGCGGATGCCCGCGGACTGGAAGACCCTGCACTTCGGCTGGAGCGGGGAGCAGCTCGCGGACATGACGCCCGAGGAATACTGTGCGCGGGTGGTGGGGAGCTTCTGCTCGGCCGCGGCGCGAAGCGCGGACGGGCGTGCCTTCCTGCTCAACTACGAGGACATCGACCTGCCGAGGATCCGCGCGGTGATGGAGGCCTTCGGCGTCCGGCCCACCCGGGCGGAGCAGGCGCGCGCCGAGGAGAGCCTGCGGGTGTACTCCAAGGACCCCAGTGGCCAGCGGGCCTTCACCGGGGACACCGCCCTCAAGCGGCGCGTCGCGGGACCGGCGGTGGAGCGCGCGGCGGAGCGCTGGGCGCTGCCAGCCTTCTCCGCGCTCGACCGGCATCCCCGCCGGCTCCGCTAGCGGGTCCGGACGCGGTCGAGCACGCCGGGAAAGCTGGAGGCGCGCGAAGGAGGTGCCTTCAGGTAGGCGAAGTTCGACCGCCGGTCGTAGACCCGGCTCAGCAGCGCCAGCAGGTGCAGGTAGCGCTTGTGCAGGCGCAGCCCCTGGGTCGCGGTGGCGCTGGGGTGCCATTGGTCCGCGTACGTGTCGTCCGCGAGCGAGGCGCGCCTGAACGGTTCCAGGAGCGAGGCCAGTCCCCGGAGGAGGGCTTCGACCCTCGGCCGCAGCGCCGGCTGGTTCGCGTGGGCCCTCAAATAGAGGATGAGCGTGGGATAGGTGACGGCGATGGAGGGCTCCACCCGGACCTTGGCCACCTCCAGCCGCTCCACCAACCCGAAGGAGGCCGGCGTCGCGAAGACCCCGCGAATGAGGCCGGACAGGGAGTCCTCCAGCGCCTCCTCCGGGAGGTACAGGTTGATGCGCAGCAGTCCCTTCACGTCCACGGGAGCGCGGGTGAAGGCCGTGATGATGTCGGGGCGCCGCCGGGCGATCTCCGTGCGGGCACGCCGGGGTGACAAGCGCTGGTCCAGCGCCGCCAGGGCGGCTTCCGCGTACTCCACGCTGCGCAGGTTGGTGCGCCCGTCAATCTGCCGCCGCCATCCCTCCAGCGCCTCCTCCAGGGCGGGGAACGGGCCGCCCCCCATGCGCGCCGCGAGCTCTCGGCAGCACTCGTGCAGCAGCAGGTTGGCCTGGTTCAGGGGCGCGTTGAGGACGCGAACCCTCTCCATCTGCTGTTCAGCGTCCGTGCCGGTGGGAAAGAGGATGAATGTGAAATTGTTTGGAATAGGTGGAATGAAGAGCTGGGAGTATCCCGTGAGCCCGAGGATCGCCGTGCGTTGCGCGACGCGGAGTGGGTGCATGGGAATGGCCTGGAATTGAAAGCGGTTGCGGGCGGAATGAGGGAGGATTCAAGGGCTTGCGTCCTCCATCAGGTGCTAGCGTATCGGGCGTGAAGAGGCCCTGCCAGTCCTTGACAGGGTTTCCGCCGCCGCCAGCAGCCCGGAAGAGAAAGGACACGTGCGCGCCATGTGGTGGGATGATTTGAAGCAGGACGTACGATTCGCGGCACGGACCCTGCGGCGTGCTCCCGGCTTCGTCATCATCGCCGTGCTCTGTCTGGCGCTAGGCATTGGAGCCAATGGCCTGGTCTTCAGCGTGGTCAACGGCGTGTTGCTGCGCCCGCTGTCCTACCCAGACCCCGAGCGGCTGGTGGTGCTGGGGGAGCGCAACGGCGGGGGGATGGTGTCCTGGCCCACCTTCCTGGAGTGGAAGCAGCAGACCGCCACCTTCGAGCGGATGACGGCTTTCACGGAAGGGGGTGTCATCCTCTCGGGGGAGGCCGCGCCCGAGCGTCTGATGGCCACGCGAGGCACCGCGGACTACTTCGCCGTCCATGGGGTCGCGCCGCTGCTCGGGCGCACCTTCGAGTCCGGGGAGGACCTGCCCGGCCGGGCGCCCGTGGCGGTCCTGGGCGAGGCAATGTGGCGGCGGCGTTTTGGCGCGGACCCCTCGGTGCTGGGCCGGACGCTGGTGATGGATGGGGTGTCCCGCACGGTGGTGGGGGTGATGCCGGCCTCGTTCTCCCAGGAGATGGACGTGTGGCTCCCCCTGGAGACCCCCGCGGACTCGGAGGCGCCCAATCGCAGCCACATCCTCACGGTGCGCGCTCGGCTGGGGAAGGGCGTGTCCGTGGAGCAGGCGGACGCGCTGCTCAAACAGCTGGCCGCGCGGATGGAGGCCCTGTACCCGGCGGCGCAGAAGGGGCGGGGCGCGGCGGTGCTCTCGCTGTCCCAGATGGAGACCCGTGCGTGGCGCACGCCGCTCCAGGTGCTGCTCGGCGCCGTCGGGCTCGTCCTGCTGATTGCCTGTACCAACGTCGCGAACCTGTTGCTGGCGCGCGCGGGTGCCCGTCAGCAGGAGCTGGCGATCCGCGTGGCGTTGGGGGCGCGGCGGGGCCGGCTTGTCCGGCAGTTCCTCGTGGAGAGCCTGTTGCTGGC